>CAYZUF010000040.1:0-9575 GCA_964481645.1 uncultured Thermotogae bacterium | reverse complement strand
TACTCCCACCCGGGGTTTAAACTCTTCGGTAGTCCCAAGCTGGTAACTGCTGGCCTCGACCACGGCGACCTCCGAGGAGCTCAGGGACGGGATCCTGCTTATAAACGGGACCTCGTTATTGCCGCAGGCTACCGCCTTCTCTCCCGCGTAATCGAGGATATCCCGGATCAGGTTAACCGTCGTTGTCTTCCCGTTAGTGCCGGTAACTGCGACGATTCTAGCGGTTGGCGAAAGGCGATAGGCGAGCTCTATCTCCCCGATAGTCGCGATTCCCCGGGATCTGGCTTCCTTTATCAGCTTCTGATCGGGGGGAACTCCGGGGGAAAGGACCAGCAGATCAGAATTCAGGGCCTTTTCCGTATGTCTCCCCTCTTCGAACTTAACTCCAATCTGCCGAAAAGCTTTCTTTAGCTTATCTTCTATCTTCCCTCGTTCGGTAACCAGGACCCCCACCCTCCTCCGGGCTAGCTCCCTGGCCACAGCTCGCCCGGTCAGTCCGGCGCCTACCACTGTCACCTGTTCGTACCCTTCCAGTACCTCGGTAAAGGACATATTTCCCCCTTAGGGCTTCACCCAGTAACTTTATTTCCCCGGGATTACTCGTTCAATGAAGGATGTCCTCTGTCCGGTGGAACTGGAAACCTATTTTCTTTTGTCGATCCAGAGCGCGGAAAGATCTTTTCGGAAGAAAAAGCGATCCCGTGAAGAGGGGCTCCCGAGACAGGCGGACTACACTGGCGGGAGAGCTAAGTAGTCCGCCTGGGGCGAACCCTGATCGAGTTGGACCGGTGAAGAAGTATCTTGCCGGGAAACTGGAATTAGATAAACTCGGTGACCTTTTCCCTCAGTTCTTCGGGAGAGACCAATGCAACGTAGTCCCGGGACTCCTCCATCCTGTCTTTCGCCTTTTCCTTGAACTTGTCCGGGACCACCAGTATGACCGGGATATCGTGCCTCCGACAGGCGAAAAGTCTATCGTCGATGGTGACGTATTCCATTCCGGAGACCGAGACTAACTTGTGCAGGTAGGCTATTACCACGTCGAAACCGTCGGAACTGGCGACGTGGGCGATGTATTTCCCGTGTCCGTCCGTCCCGTTTCCCAGTGGAGCGGTATCGTGCCCCTGTGCGCAGAGACTGCTGAGTAAATCCGGATCCGTCCCTTCCATGTATCCAATTAGCGACATTACGATCACCTCAAATCATTATAGAGGGGGAAATGCCTCCCCTTCAATAAGAAGGGACCGGATGGTTTCGGGGCGGAGGAAATGCGACTCCTTTGCTAAAGGCCGAAAGGCTTATTCCCCGCTCCCGATCTGCAGGTAGATGTGAGTGACGACCAGAGTTAGCCACGTCTGGAAGGCCGTAGTCAACAGTACGCTCAGCGTAGCCCCCCAGCCAGCCGGTAGTCCGCCCAGGGCAAAGGAAAGGAATAACAAGGGGATTTCGAAAATAAGGATGATTTGAAACAGCCTGCCCCAGCGACCGGTAGTCCGGTTCCAGCTGTTTTCCAGGGCCGAGACAAGGTCCGTTTCCCCGCCGAGGAGGACCTCCTGGTCGGTAAAGATGAACTTAACGTAGAGGAAAATTCCGGGGACGATAAATAGCAGGAACCCGAGGAGGATTGCCGTCCACGCCACCAGGTTTACGCCGATCAACGGTAGGTATAGCGGCTTTACTCTGTCAAATGAGGCGAACAAACTCGGGTAGTCTCCGGAATGAACGAACCGGTCGAGGAAGATCGTCATCCCGGAGGCGACCGGGGTAACTGCCAGTAGAACGCCCAGTCTCAGGACAATGCTCATGGTAGGATTCAGCGCCGCAAGTGCCATATCCGTAGCCAGAATCCCGTTTAGCAGGGCCGTGACGAAAAACGGGGCAAACAGTACGGGAAAGTTGGTCGATTCGTCTATTGCCCCCTTTATCAGCTTTTGTATGTTCATACCCGGCCGAACTCTTTCTCCGTTTCCTCGATTGATTGATTCAGGATCTCCAGCCCCTTCTCTAGATTGGTCTCCTCGATGACCAGAGGGGTGAGGAGACGAATTACGTTATCGTGGAGCCCGGCCGTGGGAAGGATTAATCCCCTCTCCAGGGCCTTATCCACTATTGAATCCGTAACCTCCGGCGCGGGTTCCTTGCTCCCCCGATCCTTTACGAATTCCAGGGCGTCCATCGCTCCCAGTCCCCGGACGTCCCCGATTACCTCGTGCTTTTCCTTCATCCGGTCGAATCGGGATAAAACCTTCTTGCCGATCTCCGAGGCCCGCCGGAGGAGGTTTTCCCCTTCAATCACGTCCAGCACGGCCAGAGCGGAGGCAATGGCCACCGGATTTCCCACGTAGGTCCCGCCGATGCCTCCGGGTTCCGGGGAGTCCATTATTTCCCCTTTTCCGATTACTCCGGAGAGGGGCAATCCCCCGGCCAGGGATTTGGCCACGGTGATCAGGTCCGGCTCGACCCCGAAGTGTTCGGCGGCAAAAAATTTTCCGGTTCTCCCCATTCCGGATTGTATTTCGTCGAAGATCAGGTCTATTCCGTACCGGTCCGCCAGGTCCCTCAGGTAGGGCAAGAAGTGGTCCGGGGGAATGAGGAATCCCCCTTCACCGATAACCGGCTCCACGATTATCCCCGCTACCTCTTCCGGGTCGACGGCCGCGGTCAGCTTATCTTCCAGCTCGTCCACCTTCAGGTGAGAACGGTAGCTCTCCGGGTAGGGTAACCGGTAAACGTCGGGTACAAAGGGCCCGAAGCCCGCCTTGTACGGCTTTGCCTTGTGAGTCAGGCTCATCGTCAATAGAGTTCTGCCGTGAAACCCGTTTTCGAAGCAGACCAGCCCGCTCCTCCCCGTATCGGCTTTGGCGAACTTGACCGCGTTTTCCACCGCCTCTGCTCCGCTGTTGAAGAAGGTGGCCTTTTTCGGGGTCCCTCCCGAAGCCAGCTGGGAAAGCCTGGACGCTAGCTTCCCGTAGCTTTCGTAGGGTATCGCGCTGAAGTCAGTATGAAAGAATCTCTCCGCCTGATCTTTTACCGCTTCCACCAATTTTGGATGGCTATAACCGACCGCCAGGCAACCCCAGCCGCCGCTAAAATCTATGTACTCCTCTCCGTTTTTCGTCCAAACTATGGCCCCCCGTCCCCGATCGATGGAACCGGACACCAGCGAGCTGATCGGATCCGGTATGTACTGCTCATATCTTTCTTCTTCCATCAATGACCCCCCGGCTGCTGAAACTAATGCTTGGCTCCGGACAGGAAATTCCAGTCCGGTCCCCGACAAAAGTCCTTCCTCCGCAAGCGGACAGAGTTATGATAGTAAAGCCCAAACCCGGTTGCAATTAGGGTCGACAAATTCCCCCGATTGAGGTCCTTTTTTGATCGTCTCACTACGATGAGCTACTATATGTCATAAGACTAATCCGGAGGCGGTACCATGAGAGAAAGAAGTTTCTTGTCGTCTTTTCCAGTCTTTTTGTTTTGTTTTCTCTTGTTTGTTGGCCTATCATCCGTCGGGGTATACCCCGCTGAGCGAACTTTTATTACCCTTTATCAAAACGGGCCCTCCCTGGTGGTAATCCACGAGGAGGTGGAACTGGAGCGGGGGGTAAATCGTCTTTCCCGGCCCCTGCCTTCCTCGGCCGATGCGGAGACGGTGTTTATTACCAGCTCACGGGGGAAAGTAGATCGTTCCTCCGTCGTTCCGGCCCTGGGGTCCGAGGGTCGGCTGCTGGAGGAGCTTGTAGGGACGAAGTTGACCGTAATCGGATCCGGCAACCCCGAATACTCGGTGGAAGGTACTCTGGTGGGTACCCTCGGCGGAAGCCCGGTGCTGAAGACGAGCGAAGGGGAAATAAAGCTGATCAAGAACCCGGGAGGGTATCAATTCGAAGGCCTTTCCCCGTCGAGATTTAAATCCCGGCTGGAGATGAGCCTGGTTGCAGAGGGCCAGGAGGAGACGGAATTGACCGTTGGCTACCATCTGTCCGGGCTGAGCTGGAATCCGGCCTACGTCGGTTTCCTGGACGAAGAAGGGGAAAGCTTGGACCTGCGGGGAATAGCCAATATCCGGAATGAGACGGATACGAGCTTTCGGACGGCCCGGTTACAGCTGTTAGCGGGGAGTCCGTCCAGGGAAGAGAGAGGAAATCAATTGTTTGCGACGCGGGAGGCCGCCGCCCCGAGGGGAGCCCCTCCGGAGGAGGTCTTCGAATACTATCGCTACGCCCCGGAGTCCCCGCTGGACTTACTCAAGAAAGTGAAGACACGGAAGGAGTTCCTCCACAGGGATTCCGTGGAGTTTGAAAAATATTACCGGTTCGTTCCTTCTTCCGCGGCGGCGGTAAGAACCGTATTGGAGCTCCGTAATTCCGAGGAGAGCGGCCTGGGGGTCCCCATGGCCGCGGGTACGATCAGAATCTACGAGGAGACGCCGGAACGCACTTTCCTGGGTGCGGATTCCTTACCCAATCTCCCCGAAGGGGATAGCGTGGAGCTAGAACTGGGAGATGCCTTTGACGTTAAGGGGCGAAGGAAGCGAACCGAGCACGAAAAGTTGGACGAAAATGCCTGGCGGGACAAAATAGTCATAGAGCTCGACAATCGAAAGGAGGAAGCCGTCCCTCTGAGGGTAATAGAGAGGTTGCCGGGAAGCTGGGAGATAGAGCGGTCCAGCCGGGAATACGAGAAGCTCGATGCTAGTCGAATCCGGTACCGGGTGAAGGTGCCGGGAGGTGGCTCGACCAGTATTTCCTACGTCGTGAAGTATCAGCATTAGTCGCTTCCCTGGAATTATAGCCGGGGAAATCTTAAATTTAATCATGCCAAACGAAGAGAAGGACTTTAACTACCGGCGTTACGCCGGTGCGGTGGAAGAGGCACTGGGAAAGCTAGCCGTGAAGAACGGGGTAGTAAAGATCAGGCAGATACAGCTGGAGACCTCCATTCCCAAGGATCTCATAGTGGAGGTACTGGATAAAGAGATGGTGGAATTCCCCGAGCGAATTGACAAAATTGTTGACAGCTAGGAGGGAAAGAGTGGAAGCAGTAAATTTTGGGACTGATGGTTGGAGAGGTGTTATTGCCGAGGACTATACCTACGAGAATCTGGGACGTGTCTCAAAGGCACTGGCCGAATACCTGAGGTCTTCGGACCGAGGAGAGCTGGAGATCTACGATCAGTGGGGAACCCCTTACCGGTCTCCGGACCACGGGGTGATTATTGGTTACGACGGCCGTTTTGCCTCGGAGCAGTTCGCCCTTTACGTGGCCAGAGTCCTTATCGATTCCGGGGTCCCGGCCACGGTATCCGAGAGAATGGTTCCCACCCCGGCCCTGGCCTTCTCCGTCAGGGAGAGGGAAGCGGCCGCCGGGGTCATGATAACTGCCAGTCATAACCCTCCCGAGTACAACGGATTCAAGGTAAAGATCGAGTCCGGCGCTTCGGCTCCTCCCCTGGTCACCGACGAGATAGAGGCCAGGCTGCCGGAGAGCGCGCCGGAGGTAGACAGGGATCTGGCGGTGGGAAGGGCCGACATATCGTCCGTCTACCTGGACGCCCTCTCGGAAATCGTGGATATCGAGCGGCTGAAGAACACTCCCGTGCTGGGCGTAATTGACTCCATGTACGGGTCGGCCCAGGGGTTCGTCGGTCGGGTGCTGGACGAGTTCCAAGTCCCCCACGTGGCAGTGAGGAACCAGTATAATCCCGGGTTCAAGGGGGTAAGACCCGAACCGCTGGAGGAGAACCTGGAGCCATTGAAGACAGAAGTGGTCGAGCAGGCCGCCAAGAACGACGTGCCGGTAATCGGGGTGGTGATGGACGGGGACGGGGACAGGATCTCCGCGGTCGCCGAAGACAGCTCTTTCATCGATGCCCACCGCACTTACGCCCTGCTGATGAAATATTTGATAGATGAAAGGGACTGGGACGGAAAGGCCGTAAAGAACTTCCCCCTGACCGACATGATATTCAAGATCGGGGAACGACGGGGCAAAGAAGTGGAAGAGACCCCCGTCGGTTTCAAATTTATCGCCGAGAAGATGGTCAGGGAGGACGTCCTGATCGGAGGAGAGGAGAGCGGGGGAATAGGCTTAAAGAATCACATCCCGGATCGAGACGGAGTTCTGTGTTCCCTGCTGCTGATAGAGATGGTGGCCGAGTCGGGGAAAGCTCCCTCGGAGCTGGTCGACGATCTACTGGAAGAATTCGGCGGCCACTATTACGAACGAAACGACATCCACCTGGAGGCCAGAAAAGAGGTCGAAGCGGAGTCCGTGGAAAACCCCCCGGAGAAGGTGGGAGGCTTCGAGGTGGAGAGCGTGGAGACTACGGACGGGGTCAAGTTACGGTTCTCAGAGGGCTGGCTGTTGATCAGGGCCTCGGGAACGGAGCCCCTGTTGCGTTTGTACTGTGAAATGGACGAGAAGAGCAAGGTAGGAGAAGTCCTGGCGGAAGCAGAGAAATACGCACGGAACCTGGCAGGTGAATAGCGGAGATGAAAGAGGCACCAGAAGGATATAATTTCGAGAAGATCGAGGAGAGGTGGCGGAACTACTGGCAGGAAGAGGGGACCTTTCGGACCGATCTGGAGGAGACGGAAGACAACTTCTACTACCTGAATATGTTCCCCTACCCCTCGGGGACCATGCACGTCGGTCACGGCCGGAACTACATTATCGGCGATACGTTGACCCGGTTCATGAAGATGAAGGGGCTGAACGTGCTGAACCCGATGGGTTTCGACGCCTTCGGACTACCCGCGGAAAACGCCGCCATCGAGCGGGGAATCCAGCCGGGAGAGTGGACGGAAGAAAACATCGCCGACTTCAAGGAGCAATTCCGTCAGTGGGGAATCGAGTACGACTGGGACAAGGAGGTCCGGACCCACGAGCCGGGCTACTATAAATGGACCCAGTGGCTCTTCCTGAAGCTTTACGAGGAAGGGCTGGCTTATCGGGATGAAAGCCCGGTCAACTACTGTTCTCGCTGCGACACGGTTCTGGCAAACGAGCAGGTCATCGACGGGAAGTGCGAGCGCTGCGGAACGGAGGTCGAGGAAAGGCAACTGGAGCAGTGGTTCTTCAGGATCACCGATTACGCCCAGGAACTGCTGGACGATCTGGACGGTTTGGACGGCTGGCCGGATCACGTGAAGAAGATGCAGCGGGACTGGATCGGGCGGAGCGAAGGTGTTGAAATAACTTTCGACCTCCCCGACCGGAAAGGGGAGCTGGACGTATTCACCACCCGTCCGGATACGCTCTTCGGGGCGACTTTCATGGCCCTGGCCCCGGAGCACCCGCTGGTGGAGAGCATAATTGAGGACATGGACGACCGGGAAAAGAGGAAAAAATTCAGGTCCTTCGTCGACGAGACCAAACGGATAGATCAGACCAGACGGGCCGGTGGCGATCTGACCAAAGAGGGTCTCTTCACCGGAGAGTACGCGGTCAACCCGGTAAACGGGGAAGAGATACCCATCTGGATAGCCAACTTCGTTTTGACCCAGTACGGATCCGGCGCGATCATGGCCGTACCCGGTCACGACCAGCGGGACTTCGAGTTCGCCGAAAAATACGACATACCCATCGTGGAAGTTATTGCCCCGGAGAAGGGCAGCCCTTCCGGGGAGCTGGAGGAGGCCTACGAGGAACCGGGTTACCTGATCAATTCCGGCCAGTTCGACGGGATGGATTCGGAGACTGCCTACCGGGAGATCGGAGAGTGGCTGAAGGAGCGAGGTAAAGGTGACTTCACCGTCAACTACAAGTTGCAGGATTGGCTGATTAGTCGCCAGAGGTACTGGGGTGCTCCGATTCCGGTGGTCCATTGTCCGGACTGTGGAGTGGTCCCCGTCCCCGAGGAGGAGCTCCCCGTCGAGCTTCCCGAGGTCGAGTTCATCGGCAACAAAGGCTTGTCCGAGATAGAGGACTTCGTGCAGGCCGAATGCCCGAAGTGCGGCCGGGAGGCCAAGAGGGAGACGGATACCATGGATACCTTTGTTGACTCCAGCTGGTACTACCTGCGCTATATTTCCGCCGGCGACTCGGAGCGGATATTCGACTCGGATACGGTCAACGATTGGCTTCCCGTGGATCAGTACGTCGGTGGCGTCGAGCACGCGATTCTTCACCTTCTTTATTCTCGGTTTGTGACCAAGGTTCTAAACGACGTAGATCTGGTCGATTTCCAGGAACCCTTCCAGCGCCTCTTCACCCAGGGGATGATTTCCCACCAGGCCTACCGCTGCGAGAAGCACGGCTGGATTCGGCCCGACGAGGTCCAGGACGGGGATAAATGCCCTCGCTGCGGAGAGGATTTGAAGGTAACCATGGAGGCCATGTCCAAGTCCAAACGGAACGTGGTCTCCCCGAGGGAGCTCATAGAGGAGTACGGGGCGGATACGGAGAGGATCTACACCCTGTTCATGGGCCCCCCGGAGAAGGATGTGGAGTGGAGCGACAGGGACGTCAAAGGCAGCCATCGTTTTCTCAACCGGGTCTGGCGGCTGGTTACCCAGCATCTTTACCTCTTCGACGAGGAGCACGAGTTAGCCCCGGGAGATTTCGACGATTCCGAAAGGGAACTCTGGCGGAAGATCAACCGGACCGTAAAGGAGGTAACCGAGGACCTGGAGGACTTTAGCTTCAATACGGCCGTCTCCTCGATCATGGAGCTGACCAACGAGTTCTATCGGGTGATCTCCGAAGGGGAGACGGACCGGGCTCTGCTCAAGGCCGGAATCAGGAAGCTGGTGCTGATCCTATCCCCGTTTACCCCGTTCATTGGAGAGGAACTCTGGCATCGGATGGGAGGCCAGGAGCCAATCATGGAGGAGGACTGGCCCGATTGGGAAGAGGAAGCCCTCCAGGAGGAGGAAACCGAACTGGCCGTTCAGATCAACGGCAAGGTTCGGGCCCACCTCGAGGTTCCAGCGGACCTGGCCGACGACGAAGAGGAGCTGAGAGAACGGGTGCTGGAGCTGAGCCGAATAAGCGAACGTCTGGACGACAGGGAGATAAAGAAGTTCGTCGTAGTCCCCGGTAACCTGGTCAATATAGTGGTATAGCCGGGGAGCGAACCCGGCCAGGCCTGGCACAGAATCGGTTAGACCTGGAGGAGTTCCGGGAGTCAAGAACCCCGCCCACAGGGCGGGGAATATAAAAAGACAATGGTAAATATAACTATAAGCTCGGGTTTGAAAAACGAAAGATTGACCCAGCACTCAAGGGAGTGCTGGACTCAAAACAGCCGATTCAGCCCCAGGGGATGCCCCGGGACACTCTCGGCTACTTTTGGCAGATCCCCGGAGTTATCTTGAATAGGGGGGACGAAAAAGTTATAATACCTTTGCTGGCGGCGTAGCCAAGGGGCCTAAGGCAGGGGATTGCAAATCCCCCATCCCCGGTTCAAATCCGGGCGCCGCCTCACAAATTACGCGGGTGGTTAGCTCAGCTCGGGAGAGCGCTTGCTTGACGTGCAAGAGGTCGCTGGTTCAAGTCCAGCACCACCCACCAAGCCCACCTTAATCCCCGGTAGTCGGGGCATAAAGCGTATAAATAAATTTCTGCTTGCT
>CAYZUF010000039.1:0-9636 GCA_964481645.1 uncultured Thermotogae bacterium | reverse complement strand
ACCGCTCCCGTGGCCGCCTTCAAGCTGGTGAAGAACTACGGGAGAACCTTCTCTTCTTCCCACAACCTGCTCAATCCCTTTCTGGACCTTATCCTGGTTTCCGGCTTCTCAACCCTGGTGGGGATCGTCATCTCATCTATCCTCCTCGATCAGCTATTCGTCCTCAAACTCCACCAGTTCAGGGGAGTCAAGTTCTCCCTCTTCTTCCCGCTCTTGCTACTGATCATCGTCGCTTATTATCAGGGAGAGTTTAACCTCTCCGAGCTGGAATTCAGTTACTGGAAAGGGCTGATCGGGTTAATCCTGCTAGGCTTATTCGGATTTCTCCTGCTGAGGAGCGGGAATTTCACCTGGCTCCGGAGCACCGACCTGGAAGAGGCAATCAGGCGGTGGCTGGAGACCGCCTTCCGGGTGAGACCCAGATTCAAGGAATTTCTCCTCGGCCACCCAAGTCTGATTGCGTGGCTGTTCCTGGCCGGAAGGTACGGAAAAAAGCTCCCCTTTTGCAGGATAGTCTTCCTCCTAGTAGGATTTATGGGTCAGATATCCATTATCAATACGTTCGCCCATATTCATACTCCAGTCATCGTATCCCTAATTAGAACTACAAACGGGCTGGCCGGGGGGATAATTCTGGGAGCTATTCTCCTCGTCTTCTTCGTCGGGGGTGAATACCTTTGGAATCTCCGAAAAAGATAGTCATTTCCGGATACTATGGATACGGGAACCTGGGGGACGAAGCGATCCTGGAATCTCTGATCGCTTCCCTCCGCGATAGATTTAACCGGGAAGACCTGGAAATAGTCATCCTCAGCAACAACCCGGAGAATACGGAGGAGGAACACGGGGTAGCCGCGGTAAATCGCTGGGGTCCGATCGCGGTAATAAAGCTGCTGAGAAGAGCCGACCTACTGATCAGCGGAGGTGGTGGTTTGCTCCAGGACAGGACCAGCTCCTTTTCTCTCTGGTATTACCTGGGAATAATCCAGCTGGCCGGGCTCTTTTCGACCCCCGCCTTCGTCCTAGGGCAGGGAATCGGGCCGGTCGAGAAAAAGTACAACCGCTATTTCCTTCGGATTAGCCTGGCGAAAGTCAAAGGATTTCTGGTCAGGGACGAGCGAAGCGAAGAGTTGCTGAAGTCTCTTGGAATCGAGGAAACCAGGATTATCGAGGGAGAGGATCTGGCTTTTTTTCTCCCCCCGAAAGAGCGAAGCCCGGATGATTTCTACAACTCTCCCCATAAGGAGATCGTAGCCGCCGCCCTGAGGGACGACGTAAGGGGAAGATCGGACATCGTAAGGGCGGTCTCCAGCGGCCTGGATATGTTGCACGAGAAATTTGGAGCCAATATAGTCCTCTTCTCCACCAACTCCTCCTCGGACAGGCCGATAAACAGCGACCTGGATTCATCGACGGACGCTTACTGCAATATCATCGACGTGGACCACCTCTCGCCCTCTCAACTTGTAGAAATGATGCGAGGGCTGGACCTGGTGATCGCCGGAAGGCTCCACACGCTGATATTTTCCTTCCTCAGCGGGACCCCCGTTCAGGGGATAAGTTACGATCCCAAGATGGATTACCTCATCGAAGAGGCAAACCAACTGGAACCGGAGGGCGATTTTTCGCTCTGGCACCCGCAAGAGCTGATCAATGCCACGGAATACCTATCGGATCTGGAGTCTATCTACGAGAGAAAATCGGAACTGATGGAGGCGGCGGTCAGAGTGAAGAACAGGCTAAGCCGGCAAGGGGAGAAAAAGCTGGACCGGACTCTGGACTGGATAGAGCGGGAATTGGAAGATGAAACCTAAGGACCGGGAAAGGAGCCCTTACCTTCACGACCCGGTGATGGTAGACGAAGTACTCGACTACCTCGACCCGGCCGGGGAGAAATCCGGCTTATTCGTAGATGCCACCACCTCCACCGGGGGCCATAGTCTCGAAATCGCTACGGGGCTCGGCCCGGACGGGACTCTCGTAGGACTAGATCTGGACCGTTCCGCCCTGGAGGTGGCGCGAGAGAGACTGAGCGATCTTCCACCGGAGGTAAAATTATACCAGGCTAACTACCGGGAGCTGGAGGCGGCGTTGGACGCCGCGGGGGCGAAGAAGCCGGACGGGATCCTCTTCGACCTGGGCTTTTCGTCCTTTCAGATCGAGGATCCGGAAAGGGGGTTTTCCTTCCAAAAAGACGGACCACTGGACATGAGGATGGACCCGGGGGGAGACCTGACCGCGAAGGAGATAGTCAACAATTACTCCTTTCGGGAACTGAAAAGCATCATAACTCGGTACGGAGAGGAAAACTGGGCGGACGGGATCGCAAAAGAAATCGTAGATTACCGGAAAAACCGGAAGATAACCACCACAAACCAGTTGACCGAGATAATAGAGTCCGCGATCCCGGAAGGGGTACAAAGGCAAAGGAACCACCATCCGGCAACCAGGACCTTCCAGGCGCTCAGAATCGCGGTCAACCAGGAGCTCGAAAACCTGGAAGAGGGGCTGGAAACAGCCTTCGCCGAACTGAAAGAAGGCGGTGTAATGGTGGTTATCTCCTACCACTCCCTGGAAGATAGGCGGGTAAAGCGCTTCCTCAAATACAAAGAAAAAGATTGTATCTGTCCTCCGGATTTGCCGGTATGTCGGTGCGACAAGATTTCGGAGGCCCGATTGCTCTCCGGGGGAGCGGTCCGGCCGTCCCAGGAAGAGGTGGAAGATAATCCCAGAGCACGAAGCGCGCGCCTCAGGGCTGCGGAGAAGATCGGAAGTGAATAATCGGAGGGCAATTTCCAAGAATGATTAACTTTCCGACCTGGCTCAAGGTCCTGGCGGTTTCCCTGGTGGTATTATTCATCATTCTCCTCTACCTCTGGCAGGGCTGGCAGGTGATTTTCCTCCAGCGCCGGGTAACGGAACTGGAAGAGGAACTGATTCCCCTGCGAGAGAAAAAAAGGGAGTTACAGCTGGAAGTTATTCGTCACTTTTCCTACCGGCGGATAGAAAGAATAGCCAAGGAAAGGCTGGGGATGGTTGAGCCGGAGATAACGGAGGAGAAATCCAACTCTGAGTAGCAAAATCCCGGATAACCGAACGAGATGATAAAGAAAAACAGGCTGCTCTTCGTGGTTGCCCTCTTACTGGTGGGAGTCGGACTGGTAGTATGGCGACTGGTAACGGTCCAAATCCTTCAGCGGGAAGAATGGTCCAGCCGGGCGGAGGCCGTGCACGAGAAAAAAATCAGAATCCCTCCGGAAAGAGGGAAAATCTACGACAGGAAGGGACGGCTCCTCGCCTTCAACCGCAAGGCTTACCAGGTGGCCGTCGATTCCTACGACATGACCAAGCCCGAGCTACTAATCGACATCTTGGGCGAGGAATTAAGGATGCGGCGAAGCGAGCTCGCTTCGCTCATCTACCGGCAATCTTACTTCACCTGGATCGATCGAACCGTCAGTTACCGGGACGGAGAGCGGATAAAGCAACGGGTGGAAAACGCGGATATCGAAGGCTTAATTCTCGTCGATTCCAACAAAAGAGTCTACCCCCGCGAAAGTCTGGCCGGCCCAATAGTCGGATTTACGGGGGTTGACGGAGAGGGACTGGCCGGAGTGGAGTACTCGCAAAACGAAGCCCTCGAGGGCGAACCGAAGGTCCAGCGTATAGTCTACGGAGCCAATCGGTATCCGTACAGGAAGATCACGCTGGTGGAGGGTCGGCCCGGCTACGATATCTACCTGACGATCGACCTCAAGATCCAGCACATCCTGAAAGAAGAACTCCAGGAAGGGATCGAACGGTTCGAGGCAAAGAGGGCCTGGGGAGTGGTTTTGGATCCGTCCGACGGGGCCGTCCTGGGAATGGCCCAAAACGAGAGCTTCAACCCAAACCGGTACCAGGAATACGATCCCGCCGAACGGAAGAACCTTCCCATCGCGAACAGCTTCGAACCCGGGTCGATACTCAAGGTGTTTTCCGGGCTGGCCGCCCTGGATAAGGGAGTAGTAGAGCCGGATACCATGGTTAACGGAAACTCCCCGGTGGTGCTCTACAACCACCCGATCAACAACGCTCAATACCGCGATTACGGGACCGTCCCTTTCAGCGAGGTAATCAAACACTCCATCAACACCGGAATAATCAGGGTGGCTCAGGAACTGGGGGAACGGGACCTTTACCACTTCCTAAACAAAGTAGGATTTGGGAAAAAGACCGGCGTGGAGTTACCCGCTGAAGAGTCCGGACAGCTAAAACACTATAGCCAGTGGTCGGGGCTCTCCATCGGAAACATACCAATCGGGCAGGGAATTTCCGTAACCGCCCTGCAATTAGCGGCAAAAATGGCCGGGGTCGCCAACGGGGGAAGTTTAGTCAGACCAACGATAATCCAGAAGGTAAAAGGAACGGGCGGTCAGACCGCCTCCTCCCTCGCCTCAGAGGATAGGGCCCTCGGGTCATTTGCCTCCAGGGAATCGATCCTTGAAATGGAGGATATGCTACGAGCTGTAGTTAAAGACGGAACGGGCACGGACGCCCAAATCCCCGGTTATAAGGTCGCCGGGAAGACGGGAACCGCCCAGAAGGCGGCAGAGGGAGGGTACGCCCCGGGGAAGTACATCTCCTCGTTTGCCGGCTTCTTCCCCCAAGGTAATCCCCGATACCTAATACTAATAGTGCTGGACGAGGTGGGCACCCAACCGGTCTGGGGCGGGGCCACGGCCGGAAAGGTCTTCAAAGAAGTAGGGACCCGAATAATCAAATCCATGGGAGACTGAGGGAGAAGGTTTTCATTCCCTCACTTCAGCGGGCGGAGCGGAACCAAGAAAATCCAAGCTCGGAAAAGTTGTCTTTTCCTGTCTACCGGTTAGAATAATTTGAGGAGGATAGACCATGAATAACTTTCTATCGGAAAGAGCAAAGAGCACGGGAAGGTCCGCGATCCGCGAAGTACTGAAGTTCACCCATCAGTCCGAAGTCATTTCTTTCGCCGGCGGCCTTCCCAAACCGGATACTTTTCCCTATCGGGGACTGGCCGAATCGGCAGCCACTCAAATAGGTGAAAATTACGAAAATTCCCTGCAATACGGCACCACTGAGGGGGTAGAAGAATTCCGAGAAGAGATGATCTCCTGGCTCTCCGGCTTCGGGATGGAGATCGATCTGAAGAATATCATCTCCACCAATTCTTCCCAGCAGGCCATAGACCTGGTGTGCAAGGCCTTCATCGATCCCGGCGACGTCATCTTCTGCAGCCTGCCCACCTACCTGGGCGCGGTTCAGACCTTCTCTACTTTTCAGGCCGATACCGCCGGGGTACCCTTGCAGCAGGACGGCATGGATCTGGAAGCATTGAGGAATAAAATTCGAGAAACTGAGGAAGAGGGAAAGCACCCCAAGTTCGTCTATATCATTCCCGACTTCCAGAATCCAACCGGGGTAACCCTGAGCGAGGAAAAGAGAGAAAAAGTCGTCCGGATCGCCGAAGAGGAGGACCTGTTGATTGTGGAAGACACCCCCTACTTCGGAGTCAGGTTTTCCGGCGACTTCAAGAAGCCCATCGCAACCTACGACGAGACTGGTCGGGTAATTACGCTCGCATCTCTCTCCAAGGTTCTTTCCTCGGGCATGAGACTGGCCGTTACCGTTGGTCCGTCCAGATGGATAGATCAACTGGTGACCATGAAACAGGCAACCGACCTATGTACATCCACGACGACGCAGTGGATGGCCGCCGACTGGCTGGCCAATAACGATTTCTCCTCCCACCTCAGAGAACTGAGGAAATATTACAGGGAAAATCGGGACGCCATGCTGGCGGCGATGGAGCAATCCTTTCCCGACGTCGAGGGACTGTCCTGGACGAAACCCAACGGAGGGCTATTTATCTGGGTGACCCTGCCCGAGAACATGGATTCGGAATCCCTCTTTCAAAAAGCACTGGAGGAAAACGTCGCCTTCGTGCCCGGAGGTCACTTTTACGTCGACGGGGGAGGTAAGAATACCATGAGACTCTCGTACTCCCTTCTCGATCCGTCGGAAATAAGGGAAGGGATAGGACGGCTGGGGGGTGTGATCGAGAGGGAGTTGAGCCTAATTTCGCAGTAAGTTTCAGGTTGATCTCTAAACGGGGAAAAGTAGTTCTTTTCCCACCACAAGGGGTGGTAAAATGCCGGCACCTAGCAAGATCCGGATAGGTTTTTTGTGCCTGTTTCTGGCCTTGCTGGCCGTACATCCAGCCTGGGCTCACTCTCTAGAGGAGCTGGAGAGTTTGGCCGCCTCGGACTTTATTCCCGAAGTTAGAGCCGCCGCCTCCGAGGCCCTGACCAAGAAGTACGTCCAGGGAGATCTTGAACTGGATAGGTTAAGGGCGGTGGCAGCCAGCGCCAGAACCGACCAGCCCAAGACCGCCGCAGTAAGGGCCCTGGCCAAAGAATTCGAGGACGTAAAAAAAGTGGGATCCCTGCAAGAGGCGCTGACAAAGGCAAAAGAGCTGGAAGAGAAAGTTGTGAAGGGTGATTCTGCCGAGGTAAAAGAAGCGGCCAGCATGGCTCTCGGGCTTTACTATCTGGCCTTCAACCTCAACAAAGTAGAAGGCTATTCCATGGAGGAGCTGGAAGAAGTGGCGATTGGCGGAAACCCCGTCGGCCTGAGAGAGGCAGCCAGCACCGCGCTAAAATCCATCTACCCAAACCATTATTCCGGATCGGAGCTGGAAGAGCTGATCCGGAACTCCTCTCACAAGACAATACAAAGGGGCGCAGCGGGAGCTCTGGCCATACGTTATACCAGCCAGATGCCCCCCAATCCTTCCCTCGAGGAACTGAGAAAAACGGCTTCCGACGAAAAGAACAACCGATGGCTCAGAAAGGCCGCGGGTCAGGCTTTCGGCGAACTCGCCCGGGAAGTGACCGACCCGGAAGTGCTCAAAAAGATCGCCTCCTCCGGGGATACGGAAGAAATTAGACAGGGAGCCGCCTCTGCCTGGGCAAATTATTTGATAGGTTCCGAGAAATCCGGGCACGAACTGCTCCAAATGGCCTGTGCGACCACGGGATCCGCTCCTCCCGCCTACCAACAGGCGCTGGTCACCGCCCTGGCGGATAGAATGCTGAAAAGCAATTCCACTACCTAAAAGGGGGCCCATAGACGATGAAAAAACGACTCCTTTCACTTTCGTTCCTTTTGATCCTCTGTCTAACCCTGGCCGGTTCCGGCGGGTTGGCCAGGGAGACCCATCCACCGGATGAGCCTCTGGTCGTACCGGTGGGCCGGGAGGGAGGTCTCTGGGAGATGAAGGTCCTGACTCCGGGTAAGCCGGGCGGCGAAGCAAAGTATTCCACGGACCGATTTCCGCAGACCTTTAACGACCTCCTGGCCGAGTCAGGGGCGACCAAGGACGTAACTGCGATGATAATGGGGGCCGGCCTGACCGCGGAGAATCCAATCAACGGGAGGATAGTTCCCGGCTTCGCGAAGTCCTGGGAGATTTCCGAGGATGGCAGGGTCTATACCTTCCACCTGAGGAAGGGGCTTCGGTTCTCCGATGGACATCCGATGACCGCGGAGGACGTCCTATTTACCTACGAGGAGCTAATCTATAATCCGGAAGTGAAGACGGAAGTAAGAGCAGCTTTGCGCGTCGACGATAGGTTGCCGGAGATCGAGAAGGTGGATAGCCATACGGTAAGATTCAATCTCCCCGAGCCAAGCGGTCCCTTCTTGAGGAGAATGAGTACGGGAATCTATCCCACACACAAGTTCGAGACCACCGAGGGTGAAGAGTTCAACAAGGCCTGGGGCCTGGAAACCGCCAGCCGGGAGCCAGAAGAGATAGTCGGTGCGGGGCCGTTTCAATTGAGGAAATTCATCCCCGGCAAAAAGATAGTCATGAAGAGAAATCCCTATTATTACAAAGTTGATCCCCATGGTACGCAGTTACCCTATCTGGACAGCTACCAGGTTTTTAAGGTGAAAAATGACGACGTGGAATTCCTCAAGTTCACCAACGAGGAGACGGACTTCTTACGAGCACAGATTCAAGACATGCCCTATCTGTTGAGTCACCGGGACGAGGAGGGATGGACGGTATTTACCGGCCGGGGCGATCGCGGAGCTCCCCTTAACGCGGATTTCCTGACCTTCAACTGGGATACGGGCGACAAAGAACTTAGCAACCTCTTCCGACAATCGGCCTTCCGGAGGGCGGTCTCCCTCGTTATAGATCGGGCCCGAATGGTTGAGGAGGTCTTCAACAGCTTCGGCCAGCTCCAGTACGGACCGATCTCGCGGCTTTCCGCTTACCACAATTCCGAGATGGAGGCCCTGTTACCCACCAAGCAGGATCAGGAGAAGGCCGAGGCGACCCTCGACGAACTTGGAATCGAGGACGGGGACGGGGACGGAACCAGAGAGTTCGAGTCGGGAGAGGGGGTAAAATTTACGATTACCGTCAACCAAGAAAACGAGGTAAGGACTCGATCCGCGGAAATCATCGCCCAGAATTTAAGCCAAATCGGCATTGAGGTTGAAACGAGGCAAGTCAACTTCAAAAACTTCTCCTCCCGGTTGATTGAGGGTAAGTTTGAAGCAGCGATCGTTCGAGTTCTAACTGATCCACTAGAACCCTCCACCCTCTCGGACATCTTTAAGTCCGACGGTTCGCTCCATCTCTGGCACCCAAAGGCCGACCGGGCACCGGTGGACTGGGAGAGTGAGATCGACCGGCTGTTCGAAAAAGGTTCCAGTGCTCAGAAATTCGAAAGGAGAAAACGATATTACGATCGTTTCCAAGAAATCTACGCCCGGGAGCTGCCCCTGATTTACCTGCCCGGGGAGAGCTTTCTCTACGGCACGAGTGGGTCCCTGAAAAATACGGGGGGTTTCAGCCGGCTGGGTACCTTTCTCGACTTCGCGGAGTACATCTGGATGAATCCGGAATAAGAAAAGGGGGAGCCCGGCGGGCTCCCCCGTGATGCTCACTGACCAGAATTGAATTGACTATTCTTCGGAATCCAGCTCCGCCTGTGCGGCCGCTAGCCGGGCAATCGGCACTCTAAACGGAGAGGCACTAACATAATCCAGCCCGACCTCCCTTGCGATCTCGATGGATTCCGGATCTCCTCCCTGCTCTCCGCAGATTCCGATGGAAAGCTCCCCGTTGGTCCTTCTACCTCTTTCAGTAGCTACTTCCATCATCTCCGCAACCCCTCGTTTATCCAGGGTTTCGAACGGGTTGTCTTCCAGCACGCCTTTTTCGAGGTACTCGTCCAGGAATTTTCCGGCGTCGTCCCTGCTATACCCGAAGGTCATCTGAGTCAGGTCGTTGGTCCCAAAGGAAAAGAATTCCGCGTCCTCGGCTATTTCATCGGCGAGCAGGCAGGCCCTGGGAATCTCGATCATGGTTCCAATCTCGTAGTTCAGCTCGCCCTGATAGGAGCTCAGTACGTCTTCGGCCACACCTTCGATCGATTCCTTGACCTGCTTCATCTCCTGAGGATCGCCGACAAGCGGTACCATGATTTTGGGCATCGCGTCTACTCCGTCCGCCTGGAGGTTTGCCCCGGCCTTCAGGATGGCTTCCACCTGCATTTCGTATATCTCGGGAATGGTAATGCCCAGCCTGCATCCCCGGTG
>CAYZUF010000038.1:0-9865 GCA_964481645.1 uncultured Thermotogae bacterium | reverse complement strand
CTCCACCACTGGTTTCTGCCTTTCTTCACCATGTTTCTCGTCACCCTCGGTCAGTGGGCCATTGGAATGCGCAACATGATCATCTACGAAGTCGAGGCCAACTACTCTCACTACCTGGAATCTCTCGGCGCCTCGGACGAGCTGGTGAGAGGCTACGCCTTCCGAAACGGCGTTCTGCCCCAGGTGACCGGGTTTGCAATCCAGCTGGGACAGACCGTTTCGGGTGCCATACTGGTCCAGCAGGTCTTTAACTACCCGGGACTGGGCCGGTTGATGCTGGAGGCGGTAAACCAGCAGGACTTCTACCTCCTGCAGGGTGCCTTCCTCTCGTTGATCCTCATGGTGCTGGCCGCTAACTTCCTCGTGGACATCATCTACATGTTCATCGACCCCAGAATTCGAGTTTCCTACACCGAGGAGGCTTGACCGTGCCCGAAAGCGACGTGGCTATGGGGTCCGAAGAAGGCCTCTTCGAGCGGCTATCCATGGTTTTCCAGCGGATAAAGGAGAACGAGAACCTCCACTTCATCTTTACCACGCCCCGGGTCATCTTCGGGATTTCCCTCTTCTCGGCAGTCTGCCTCTTCGCGCTGCTCGGCCCGGCCTTCGCCCAGTACGAGCTGACCGAGTTTGCTGGTCCCGGTGCTCCGGCCAGCGCGGCGGCGCCCAGCTGGGAGAACCCCTTCGGACTGACTATCCTTGGACACGACGTCTATACGCGGACCGTCTACGGCCTCCGCTCAACCATCCTGGTCGGATTTATAGGAAGCATACTGGCAAGCAGCATCGGGATCGTCGTCGGTCTGGTTGCCGGCTACATTGGGGGGATGGTGGACGAGTTTCTCATGGGGATAACCAACGTATTTCTCACCTTTCCTCAGCTGGCAATCCTCATCGTGGTTGCTGCTTACCTTCCCTATCGGGGAGTGGTGCATATGGCGGTCCTGGTCGGGCTTATTATCTGGCCCTGGACGGCAAGAGCGGTCAGGTCCCAGACCCTGTCCATCAAGAACGAGGAGCACGTGGAGCTCTCCCGGATGACCTCCAACGGGGTCTTTCGGATCATGTTCGAGGACATCGCCGCCAACATGTTTTCCTATATTTTCATGGTGTTCATCCAGCAGTTCCTGGGCACCATTATGGCAACCGTCGGGCTGGAATTTCTCGGCCTGGGCCCCACACGCGGCGTTTCGCTGGGGCTGGTCATGCAACGAGCCCTGACCAACGGAGCCCTCTACCTCGGCTACTGGTGGTGGGGCATCCTCCCGGGCGCCTTCATCATGCTGCTTTTGTTTTCGCTCTACTTCATCAACACCGGTCTGGATAAGCTCTTCAACCCGGAATTGAGGGAGATGTAACTATCGTAGACAAGGTATTGGAACTGGAGGACTTGACGGCTTATTACCGCATCCTGAAGGGGGACGTAAAGGCCCTTGACGGTCTCTCCTTGAAAGTTCAGCGGGGCGAGATTCTCGGCGTGGCCGGAGAGTCGGGCTGCGGAAAGAGCACTCTCGCTTATACCCTTATCCACAGGAAACCGCCGCTGCAATACGTTTCCGGGGAGGCTTACCTGAACGGGGAAGACCTAATGGAAGTCCCGGAGGGCCGGCTACGGGAGAAGAAATTGAAGGAAATCTCGATCATCCCCCAATACGCGCTCGACGCCTTTAGCCCGACAAAAAAGATAAAGACCCACGTCAAGGATCTGGCCCGCGAGCACGATGTGAAGCCGGACAAGGAATTCATGGACAAGGTGAAAGAACGGCTGAATGTGGTAAAGCTGGAACCCTACGTCCTGGACAGATACGCGATGGAACTCTCCGGCGGGATGAAACAGAGGGTCATCATGACCATCTCCACCATTCTCGACCCGGACTTTCTGATAGCGGACGAGATCACTTCGGCTCTGGACGTAACCTCCCAGCGGTTCGTCGCAAACATGCTGGCAAACCTCCGGGACGAAGGAATCATAGGTTCGGCAATCTTCATTACCCACGACCTGGCCATCATGTACCAGATAGCGGACAGGATCCTGGTCATGTACGCCGGCAGGGCCTCGGAGGAAGCGGGCGCTACAACGATTATGAAGGGGTCGACTCATCCCTACTCGGAGGCTCTCATTTCCTCCCTGCCGCGGGTCGGAATTCAGTACAGGGACGAGCGGCTGAAGGGGATCAAAGGGAATCCGCCCGACCTGGTGGACATCGGCCCCGGCTGCCGTTTTCGGCACCGGTGCAGTTACAGCACGGAGAAGTGCGAGGAGACCCCAAAGAGGGAAGAGGTCGACGATCGGCACTACGTCCGGTGCTGGCATCACCAGCTGGTTGGGGGTGACGGCGATGAAGTTTGATGGGGAGCACGACGGACCCCTCCTGCGAACGGAAGGTCTTTCCAAGTACTTCACCAGCGGAATCATCAAGCGCGAGAGGATCGTCGGCGCGGAGGACGTATCCTTTACGATGAATTCGGGCAAGATAGTCTCCCTGATCGGGGAAAGCGGCAGCGGGAAGACCACCATCGGAAAAATGATCCTGCAGCTGCACAAGCCCTCGGAGGGAAAGATACTCTTCAAGGGTAACGACGTAACGGCGCTGACCAGCAACCAGGAGAAGAAGGACTATTACCGCCAGGTCCAGGGGGTCTTCCAGGACCCCTTCTCCACGTTCAATTCACTGTTTCGGGTGGATAGGGTCTTCGACATGGTCTTCCGTATCTTCATGCCCGACGCGAAAAACAAGGAGGAACTGGTGCTGGAAGCGATCGACGAGGTCAATCTGACCCCCGACCTGCTCTCCAAGTACCCGCACCAGTTGAGCGGGGGGCAACTGCAGCGGTTGCTAATAGCCAGAGCTCTCCTGCTGGAGGTCGACGTGCTGGTGGCCGACGAGCTGATCAGCATGCTGGACGCCTCGACGCGAATGGGGGTTTTGAATCTGTTGATCGACCTCTGTGGGGAACGGGGCCTCTCGATCCTCTTCATAACCCACGACTTGAACCTGGGCTACTACCTAAGCGACACCACCTTGATCCTCTATGAGGGCCGGCTGGTGGAACGAGGTAAGACGAAAAGGATCTACGAGAACCCGGTTCATCCTTATACAGAAATGCTCTTCGAGTCGGTACCCGACACGGAGGAACGATGGGACCGCTCGCGGGAGTTCCGGCCCGAGAAAATAGACGAGGTGGTCCGGACCTTCTATAAGGAGAACGAGGGCAAGGGCTTCGAAAAAGTAGAGGAAGGCCACCATGTGCTCTTCAGCGACGAGTCAACTACCATGACATAACCGGCCGATCGTCCTAGAGAATGCTCCGGAAACTTTCGGCTGATCTCGGGAGACTGCCTCGGCTCCGGTCAGAGGAAGATCATTCCAGTACTTTTTGACGACGTAGACGTAAGCGAAAGAGAAAACAAGGACACGGTGTATGCACTAACCCGCAGGCTAAGTTTATCTGGTTAACGTAGATCATTATTTGGAGGTTGACGATGAACACTTTACAGGACTTTTTGATGGGAGTCTCCCTCTCCGGCTTTCAATTTGAGATGGGGGGAGGGGCACCCGATAAGAACACCGACTGGTACGTATGGAGCACGGACGAAATGAACGCGTTCAAGGGGCTGGTAAGCGGGGATTCGCCCGAAAACGGTCCAAATTACTGGGGCAACTACGAAAAGTTCCACCGGCTGGCCGAGGACGCCGGAATGAGCGCCTTCAGGATCGGACTGGAATGGTCGAGACTTTTCCCCGAGGAGACTTTTTCGGCGAGTTTCTCCGAGCTGAACGGTTTGGCTGACGAAGAAGCCGTTAACCATTACAGGAAAATTCTTCGGGACCTCAAGGAACGAGGGATCACCGTCATGGTGGACCTAAACCACTTTACCCTGCCCCTGTGGGCCCACGACCCCCTGGAAGTTAATCGGAAGGGGAATAACTCGCGCCCCGGATGGGTCGACGAGAGACTGCCGAAGGAGTTCGCAAAGTTCGCCAGGTTCGCTGTGGAGCAGCTTGACGATCTCGTCGACTACTGGTCCACGATGAACGAACCGAACGTAGTTGCCGACCTGGGCTACACCTCGCCCGAAGCGGGCTTTCCCCCGGCGATTTTCTCCCCCGAATTTTTTCAACGGGCCCTTGACAATCAGAGTCGAGCCCACAACTTGGCCTACGAAGCGATGAAGGAAGAAACGGACAAGCCGGTTGGGCTAATTTACTCAACTGTATGGTTCGACGGTGACGATTCTGCCGAACGGGCCTTCGAGTTCAGTAATTTAAGGTTTTTGGACACTGTGATGGATGAATGCGACTTCCTCGGGGTTAACTATTACACCCGCAGCGTAGTCCAACGGAGAGAGGAACCGGTTGAAGTGGACGGTTACGAGATAGATTGGGAGTACCTGCCGGGATACGGATACAGCTGCGAACCAAACGGAACTTCCCGGGCGGGCAGGATGGCCGCCGACAACGGCTGGGAGTTTTATCCTGAAGGCCTCGAGAAAGTCCTGATCCGGCTCCATGAACGCTACGAGGTACCCATGTTCGTTACCGAAAACGGAACCGCGGACGCTCTCGATCTTTATCGCCCCTTCTATCTGCTGGCTCATCTCGAAGTCATCGAAAGGCTCAGTGAAGATATACCGGTAAATGGCTACTTCCACTGGTCTCTGGTGGATAACTTCGAGTGGGCGGAAGGGTTCGGGAAGCGATTCGGCCTGGTCTACGTTGACTTCGACAAGCAGGATTATATACCCCGACCCAGTTATTATCTGTACAGAGAGATCCTAAAGAAGGGAAGCGTGGAGGAGTTTAGCGGTTTGCTGGACCTGTTGGAGGGAAGAGAGGATAATATTTCCCTGGCCGATCCGTAAAGCACAGGGCCCAAGGTGGGTTTTTTGAAAGGACTAAGTTTGAACGGTAGGTGGAAGTTCAGAAAGGAGGACGACGACAGGTGGATGGAAGGTCGCGTACCGGGTGACGTCTATCAGGACCTGTGGCAGAACGACGAGATCCCGGACCCGTTTGTAGAAACAAACGAAAGCCGGCTTCAATGGGTGGGAAAGTCGGACTGGGTATACGAAAAAAGGTTCGAGCTTTCTGACGAGTTTCTCAACTACGAGAGGCAGGTCCTGAGTTTCGAGGGACTGGATACCGTGGCCGAGTTAACGGTCAACGGGCGGAAGGTCGGTACGGCCAAAAATTTCCACAGGGGGTACGAATACCGGGTCGGCGACCCTCTCGTGGCCGGAGAAAACGTCATAAAAGTAAAGTTTCGCTCTCCCGTGGACTACGGCTTGGACAGAAAAAAAGAGTACAAACACCAATTGTCCGCTCACAGGTACCCGGTGGATCAACCCGGACGGGAGTTCGTCCGAAAGCCCCAGTGTCACTACGGCTGGGACTGGGGGCCGTCTCTACTCACGATGGGTATATGGCGGGACGTCGAGTTGGTCGGTTTTACTCAACCTAGAATCAGATACGTGACGACCCATCAGGAATTCGAGGGCGAGGACGTGCAGCTGGAAATTCGAGTTGGAATCGACGCTCCGGAAGGCGGTAAATACAAGCTCACAATCGAGGTGGCCGGCAGGAAGAAGGAAGAGGAACTCACCCTAAACCGGGGGCGACGGGAGATCGTCCGGGGAATAACCGTGGAAAATCCGGACCTGTGGTGGCCCGTCGGCTATGGGGAGCAGGCTCTATACAGGTTAACTGTAATTATGGGGGACGGGGCGGAAGCCGACCGGGTCGAAAGAAGGGTGGGATTCCGAAAGCTCAGACTCGTCCGGGAGGAGGACGGGGACGGCGAAAGCTTCTACTTTGAAGTCAACGGAACCCCGGTCTTCACTAAAGGGGCGAACATGATCCCCCTAGATTCCCTGCCCGGCAGGTTGTCAGAAGCCAGGTACGCTGACCTGGTCCAAAACGTCGTCTCCGCAAATATGAACGCCGTTCGGGTCTGGGGCGGGGGCATGTACGAAACCGATAAGTTCTTCGAGTTATGTGATAGAAAAGGTATACTCGTCTGGCAGGATTTTCCCTTTGCCTGTTCTCCCTACCCGGCCGACGGCCGGTTTATCGAAAACGTGAAAAAGGAGGTCCAGTATCAGGCCAGGAGGCTGGGGACTCACCCATCTCTAGCACTATGGTGCGGAGACAACGAAAACGAATGGCTGGGGGAGCAAGGTAGCTTCGATACTGACGAAGTGACCTGGGAAGAGCTGAAGAGTGATTACCAGAAGCTAAATGAAACGATACGGAAAACGATAAACCGGGAGGATCCGAACCGGCCCTTCTGGCCCAGTTCTCCCTCCAGCAACGGGAAAGCGGATCCCAACGAGCAGTCCATTGGTGACAGTCACTACTGGGACGTCTGGCACGGAGGAAGGCCTTTCTCGGACTATCTCACGACGATGCCCCGGTTCGTCTCCGAATTCGGCTATCAGTCATTCCCGTCAGTCCAATCCCTTGAAGGGGTCGTGGACGAGTCGGAGTTAAATCCTACCTCCCCGACAATGGAGTATCGCCAGAGGCACCCCCGGGGAAACGAGTTGATAGTCAATCGGATGACCGACAACTTCCGTTTTCCTTTCTCCTTTGAAGACTTCGTCTACTTAAGTCAGATCCAGCAGGGACTTGCAATGAAAACCGCAATCGAACACTGGCGAAGACTAAAACCCTATTGTATGGGCACTCTTTACTGGCAATTGAACGACGTCTGGCCCGCTATCTCCTGGTCCTCCCTGGAGTACGGTGGCCGGTGGAAAGCCCTGCACTATTTTGCCAGGCGATTCTACGCTCCGGTCCTCGTATCGACTCGGGAAGTTGACGATAGCCTGGAAGTATGGGTTACCAGCGATGTCAGGGAACGGCTGAAAGGGGAACTGAAGTTATCAGTCTTTAGTCTTCAAGGAGAAGAACTCCACACTGAAAAGTCCAAAGCGGAAATCCCAGACCTAGCCAGCGAAAAAGGGAGAACATTTGGTCTGAAAAAAATCCTCGGCGGCCGAGAGAGGGAAAACCTTATAGCCCAGGTCAGCTTCCGGGGCAAAGGCTACGAATCGACCAATTATCATTTTTTCGCCCCGTTTAAATCGCTGGGCCTACCCCGGCCAAAAATTTCCCGAGCTGTCCGGGAAGACAAGGTGGTCCTCCGGACGGATAAACCGGCCCTGTTCATAAAACTGAGCCTAAAGAACGAGGAGCTCAATGGTAGATTTACTAGAAACTACTTCCACTTGGTGCCTGGGTACCCAGTGGAAGTGGATTTCATTCCGGCCCCCGAAGAACGGAGTGAGAATCTACAAGAATCGGACATTGCGGTGAAACATATACGAAGTACTTATTGATGAGTGGTAGAGAAAATAAGAAAAGAAACCCCCTATCGTCCGACGAGGAAAGCACAATACAAGTCGATATAATCTCAGCCCTCTGAGTTCAGCCAATCGGCCCAATTAAGTGCCCGAGATACAGCACAAGGGAAGAACTAACCGTGATCAAGACGTTGTCGTCTATTGGTCCGAATTCGTAGCGTTCGATGTAAGAGGCGACCACTGCGGCGATCAGGCCCCATAAGGGGATTCCGACAACGCCCGCAAGGAAATAACCGGCCGGAGCCGTTACTGCCAGCATAAAGACGTTTCCGACCATGCTCTTCGTCCGCCTCTGGAAGATGGCGTTTCTGACTACGCCGGTAATCCCGTCTCCAAAAGACATAAAGATGGGCGGGATAATTGCCACCCAGGGGTTACCAAAAACTATCCACAGGGCAAAGACAGTCACGCCCCACATGAAACAAAAGTGAACTTCATTCATGTTTTTCTCAACCTGAACCCACTCGAGCAGATCCCCGGTCAAATGGGGAATTAGGGTAGCCACACTCAGGACGAGCCCGATTATCAATGGAAAGGCGTAAGGAAAGGGGAACGGACCTTCGGTAAATACGAACGGTACCGCAAACAGGACTGCTCCCCCGGCGAGCATGTGAACTATCTTCCTGTCGTAGTAGACGGCAACGTTCTTCTCGACTCCGCGGTTCCTCATCCATATATACGGGTACTCCGTGAGGCGGGTAATCAGGAGAGCGTAAATAGTTAGCACTACCGTCCAGAAAATTTGATTGTTGTAGATCGCGAGTAAAAAATTCAATTTATCATTCCTTGCGTTATTTCTACTAGTTTACCCAAACCTGAACGTTTCCGCAAAGTCATGGCGTTTTGAGGTAGTTCAAAACAAGAAAAAGACGGCCCGAAACGACTACGATTAATTTGCAATGATAAAGTAACTATACTAGACTGATCTAAATAAAATAATGTCAAATAAAAATTCTCCTTTAATAGAATTTGATTCCGTCGTTAAAAGGTTCCCCGGGGTCGTGGCCAACGACGGAGTTTCCTTCAAGGTAGATAAGGGAACAATCCACTCCCTCCTGGGAGAAAACGGCGCAGGTAAAACGACCCTGATGAATATCCTTTACGGTCTCTACCAGCAGGACGAAGGTTCGATCTACCTTCGTGGTGAGGAATTTGAAATCGAATCTCCTACCAGAGCAATTGAACTGGGCATCGGTATGGTTCACCAACACTTTAAACTGGTGGAAAATCACACAGTCTCCGAAAACATAGCTCTGGGGTTATCCACGGCAAGCACGATCAGGCCTACCAAAGATATAAAGAGAAAGCTGCTGGAGCTTGCAGGTCAGTATGGCCTCAAAGTCGACCCGGATGCAAAAGTATGGCAGCTCTCTGCCGGAGAAAAACAGCGAGTGGAGATACTTCGAGCTCTATACCGGGGGGCGGAGATCCTGATACTGGACGAACCTACCTCGGTCCTTACCCCGGGTGAAACCGATAGATTGTTCAGCGTGCTGGAGGACATGAAGTCGGAAGGCCGAACGATAATATTCATAACCCACAAGCTGGACGAGGTAATGGAAATAAGCGACGTAGTTACGGTCCTCAGAGAAGGGAAGGTAGTAGATACGGTAGACACAGCTTCAACCGACAAATCGGAGCTGTCTCAGAAAATGGTCGGCCGGGAAGTACTCTTCGATCTGGAAAAGTCTGACCGGGAAAGAGGTCCGGTAATTCTGGAAGTCGAAGGGTTAAGTGCATTGAGCGACAAACGGGTGGAAGCAGTAAAAGATCTGTCATTCTCCGTCCATGAAGGAGAAATTCTTGGTATTGCCGGGGTTGCCGGAAACGGCCAGCGAGAATTGGCGGAAGTACTCACCGGATTGAGAAATGCCACTTCGGGTAAAGTATACATCCACGGAGACGACGTGACGAATACCTCACCCCGGAAGATATCGGAAAAAGATGTCGCCCATGTTCCGGAAGACAGGATAAGTCAGGGGATAGTTGGTGAGCTGACGCTCAAGGATAACGTGATTCTCAAAGCTTATCGTGAAAAACCATTTTCCGGGGGAATTCTGATAAATTACGGATTGGTAGATGAACACACTAGAAAGATCATAAAAGATTTCAATATAAAAGTACCAGGCCCCAATACTCCGGCAAACCTGCTTTCCGGCGGGAATATCCAGCGACTGATTCTGGGGCGAGAAGTTTCTTCAAACCCGAAGTTAATTATAGCTTCACACCCAACTTATGGACTCGACGTGGCAGCGGCCGAGCAGATCAGACAGTTACTGCTGGAGCAAAAGGGACGAGGTGTCGGGATATTACTAATCTCCGAGAATCTTACCGAGGTGACCTCCATTAGCGATAGGATTGCAGTACTTTTTGAAGGAGAGATTATGGGAACGGTCGAGAGTGGAGAGCTGGAAAGAGAGGAACTTGGGATGTTGATGGCGGGCACACCTCTGGAAGAACTAAAAACAGGTGAAAATCAAATAAGAGACGAAAATGCAA
>CAYZUF010000037.1:0-9939 GCA_964481645.1 uncultured Thermotogae bacterium | reverse complement strand
GAAGATGGACGGTGCGATCGTAATCGACGACGACCTGGAAACTATTACCTACGCCAACGCTCATCTATCCCCCGACCCGGAGATTCAAAGCCAGGAAACCGGGACCAGACACAAAGCGGCAGAACAGACGGCCAAAGAGACGAGAATTCCGGTGGTCGCCATCTCGGAAAGAAGAAACAGGGTCACCGTATATTACAAGGATCAGAGATACATCCTGAGGGAAATCTCCACCATCATGTCCAAGGTCAACCAGGCACTCCTCATCATGGATCAATATCGAGGGAATTACGACCAGGCCCTGCAGGAATTGACCGCTCTGGAACTGGACGGAAACGTTCTCCCCTTTCACGTGGCGAATCCGCTGACAAAGATAGGTCAGATGCTTACCCTCAGGGAGGAGATCCAGAGGATGTTCGTCGAACTGGGAGAGGAAAAGGCTCTACCCGGACGCCAGCTCGACAATATGATGGCCGGAGTCGAACACGACTTTCAATTCATGGTCAAGGATTTTCAGAAGGAACCCCAGGATAATATCGAGGAAATTCGAGAGAGGATGATCGAACTCTGCGCCGACACCCCACCCTCCACCAAAAGGGTGATGGCGTTATTGGGTTACGAGGAAGAGGATCTGGACGACTTTCTCACCCCCAGAGGCTACAGGCTTCTCCACCAGATCCCGCGCCTGCCCCACACCGTAATCGAGAGAATGGTCGACGAGTTCGACAATCTGCAGAATATCCTGGATGCGAACAAGGAAGAATTACAGGACGTCAAGGGCATAGCCGAGACAAGATCCAACACCATCAAGGCGGGTCTCAAACGACTGGAAAACAGAATTACCCTTATGGAGGAGTTGGAAACGTGAACAGTATCGAGAAGATCGAAAAATCCGCGGAGCGTATCCTCGACGAAGCGAAGGTAAAGCCGAAAATCGGCATGGTACTGGGGTCCGGACTTTCGGAGAGCTTTAGCTCTCTGGTAAGTCAGGTCCAAGAATTCAGCTGGAGCGAGATCCCTTACTTTCCCGAGCCTACGGTGGAAGGACACGAGGGTAAATTTATCTGCGGTACCCTAGGGGAGAAACCGGTCCTGATCCAGCAAGGAAGGATTCACTGGTACGAAGGCCTGCCCTGGGACGATATCATATACCCGATAAGGGTTCAAAAAAAATTGGGGATCGAGAAGATCGTGATGACCAACGCCGCGGGAGGGATAAACGAGGAGTTCACTCCCGGCGATCTCTGTCTGATCACCGATCATATTAACTTCTCGGGCGACAACCCGCTTCGCGGGCCGAATAACGATGACTTCGGTCCGAGGTATCCGGATATGTCACACGCTTACGACGAAGGGCTGCGGGAAACCGCTCTCCACGTGGCCAGCCAGGAAGGGGTCGACCTGAAACGAGGGGTCTACGCGATGACCTCCGGTCCCAGCTACGAAACGCCAGCGGAAATCTCCGCCCTCAAAAAGCTTGGAGCAGACCTGGTCGGAATGTCCACCGTCCCGGAGGTAATTACCGCAAACCACTCCGGAATGGAGGTTATGGCGGTATCCTGTGTGACAAACAAGGCAGCCGGTATGCAGGATCAGCTTTCCCATGAAGAGGTATTGAAAGTTACGGAGAGGACCAACAAGAAGCTCGGGGGATTAATCGCAAAAATAGTGGCAAAGCTATAAACGAGGAACTATTCAGCCCCCCGACCGACCGGGCACCAAGCAGCTTACCCCTCGTTACCCTTCTCCTTGTCCTTGTCCTTCTTAACTACTTTTCTAAAGCTTCCCACGGATCGATACTTCTCCCTTCTCTTGCTCAGAAGGGTCTCCCGGTCGTAGCTTTTGAGCTGCTCCAGGTGGCGGGTGATCGCGTCTTTCAGGTTTCGGGCGGGAGTTTCAAAATCCTCGTGGGCCCCTTTCGGTCCTTCTTCTACTACATCGTCGATTACGCCCAGTTCGCTGGCATGAGGTGCGGTTAGTTTGAGAGCTCTTGCGGCTTCGTCCGCTCTCTCCCGATCGTTCCAGAGGATGGCGGCGCAGCCTTCGGGCGAAATGACAGAATAGATAGAATTCTCGAGCATCAATACCCGGTCCGCCGCCCCCACGGCCACTGCTCCCCCGCTCCCTCCCTCGCCGATTACCACCGCAATCGTGGGCACTTCCAGAGAGACCATAGTGGATATGCTCCTGGCAATCATACCTCCAATATTCTTTTCTTCGGCCTCTCTTCCCGGATAAGCACCAGGGGTATCGATGAGGGTAAGCACCGGAAAGTCGAATTTCTCGGCCAGCTTCATCAACCGACGTGCCTTCCGGTAACCCTCGGAGCGAAGCATGCCGAAGTTGGTCTGTTGAGATTGCTCCGCATCGCCGCCCTTACTCTGAGCGATGAAGACCATCGTATCTCCCTCGTAGGTCCCAAGGCCGCCGACTAAAGCTCCGTCGTCCCCGAGCAATCCATCACCGTGGAGGGAATAGAAATCGCTAGTAAGGTAATCGAGGTAATCCTCCGAGCTGGGACGATCCGGGTGGCGGGCCAGTTTAACCCGATCCCAATCGTCCAGCTCCTCCTTGGTGGTCTCCTTTCGCTCAGCCAGCTTGTCCGTCAGGGTATCGATCTCCTGGCTCAGGTCGAGGCCGTTTTGAGAATTTAGCCGCCTGAGCCGTTCGATCTGCTCCTCTAGCTCCTTTAAGGTCTTCTTTTCGCTCATGGCTACCTAGAAAAACCCCAGAATCTCGGATAGTTCGGCCCTCATCGCATCCCTCTCCACCACGGAATCGACGATTCCGTGCTCCAAAGCAAATTCACTGGACTGAAAGTCCTGTGGCAATTCTTCACCTATAGTCTCTTCAATTACCCTCCTGCCCGCAAATCCGATCAGGGCCCCCCGCTCGGCAATAGTCACGTCCCCCAGACTGGCTATGCTGGCCTCCACTCCGGCCGTGGTCGGATAGGTCATTACCGAAATGAACGGCAAACCCGCTTCGGAAAGCAGGTGTCGGGCGGAAGTCGTCTTTACCATCTGCAACAAGGAAAGCAGGCCTTCTTGCATTCGGGCCCCGCCGGACGAACTAACCAGGACGTAGGGCAACTCCTCCTCGACTGCTCTTTCGATTCCGCTGACTATCTGCTCTCCTACAACCGACCCCATGGAACCACCGATAAAGCGGAAGTCCATTACGGACAACACCAGTGGTTTCTCCTCTATCTCCCCTCTGCCCACGATTATGGCGTCGAACATCCCTGTCTCGGCCTGGTTTTCCTCTACCTTCTCCTCGTAAGGCTGAGTATCCGAGAAGTTGAGCGGATCGTCTGACTCGATCCGCTTGGTCTTATCGAGAAAGGTCTCCTCGTCCACCAGGTTCTTAATCCTTTCCTTGGCCGTTAAGAAGAAATAAGCTCCACAATTGGGACAGACGTGGTTGTTCTCCTGGAGTTTTTTCTTGAAAATAAGCTTCTCACAGGACTTACACTTCACCCAGAGCGCCTCGTCCTTTTCCCCTTCTTCCTCGAAATCGACCCGCAAATACTCTTCGTCGCGAAATAAAGGCATATCAATCCTCGGATTTCAGGACCTTCGTTCCAACACTATTGTCGAGCAACTTCGAAGGGATTACAATCCCCATCGACAGCACCAGTCTCAATCCTTCTTCGATGGACAAATCCAGATAAGTCACGTCTTCCTCGGGCAGAAAAACGGTCATCCCGCTCAGGGGATTCGGGGTGGTAAAAATGAAGGCCGCAACTGCCCCCTTCCCGATGATCTCTTCGATTTCCCCCAGGTTCTTGTTGGTAACGAAACCTACCGTGTAGGTTCCTCTTCTCGGGTATTCAAACATCACCACGTCCCTAAAGGTCGTAGACTCTCTACTCAAAATAGCGTTTATGATTTGCTTTACGGTGACGTACATCTTGTTTACCAGAGGGGTCGACCCCATCAACCTGTCCAGCAGACCATAGACCTTTCTTCCCACGTATATCCGAGTGATCAATCCCACCAGAAAGACCAGGATAACGGTCAGGATGACCCCAATACCGGGAAACCATTCCCTGCCGATGGTCAACAGGAGAAAGTCGCGAATCAGGTTGCCAAATTCGGATCCCTTACCCGCAAAGTTCAGAATCATCCGATAGATCAGCCACAACACGTAGAAGGTAAACCCCAAGGGCAATAGGACGAGCAACCCGTTTATAAACGTGTTTTTCACGTACGCCAGGAGTTTTCTCATAATATAGAGTCAATAACCCCGCACTAAGTACGAGGCTTGTAATCACAACCTCGTTAGGTTATGTATTATGTTCTTCAACGACCAAAGACCCAGCAGTCAATCGAGCACTTTACCTAGATCACCCTCAGCATGGGGAAACGATATCAAAGATCATTACAGACCTTTTTCAGGTCATTTCCTCGATTGACTGCTGGACAAAAACCAGCCGATTCATCCCCGCAGCAAGCTACGGGGCTTTCTCGGCAAGTTTTGGTAACCTAGAACAATTCTGACTCAATTCTAGTACATAATTACGCATCTGTCTAACTTGTCCTCCTAGTTGGAACGAATTGAACCCTGGTTTATAATTTACTAAAATGCGTAGAGTCAACTGGACGATAACTGAGAGGCAACATAAGGAGCTTCAGCGTTTATCACGAGAGACGGGGCTACCGATCTCAGAACTGGTCAGGCGTTCCTTGGACAAATACCTGGGTTTGGTCGGCGAAGATTCTTTACGGGGAACCGGAGAAGACGGAAATGACCCGGAATAAGGACTTCCACTTCTACCCCGACCTTCAACCGTTGATCCACTACAGGAGGTAATCATCTTCAATACGGCAAGCGAAGCAGAAATCAAAAACGGAGAAATTACGGACGTCTACTTCGAAAGATCGCGGCAGATCCTGGAAGAAAACGAGATAGATAAGCAAGTGAGAATGGAAGTAAGAGCAAAGAACCTGCCGGGGGAAGGTCCGGGCGTCCTCGCCGGTCTGGACGAAGTTATCCAGCTATTCGAAGGGACGGGGGTTTCCCTGTGGGCAATTCCGGAGGGAAGCGTCTTCCTGCCCCACGAACCGGTAATGATGCTCGAAGCCCAGTACCGGGATTTTGCTCCTCTGGAGACCCCGCTGCTGGGTTTCCTCTGTCAGGCAAGCGGGATTGCAACCAAGGCAAGGGCGGTGACCGAGGCAGCCGAGAACAACCCCGTTTACCACTTCGGTTCACGGCGAATGCATCCTTCTATCGCCCCGATGGTCGGTCGAAGTGCCTACATTGGAGGTTGCGCCGGAGTCGCGGTAACCAGGACCGCTGAACTCCTGGGGGAAGAGCCGGTAGGTACCATCCCCCACGCGCTTATCCTTCTCCTGGAGGATTCCACCACAGCCACGGGCATGTTTGAAAAACTCTTTGGAGGGGAGGTAAATACAGTCGCCCTGGTGGATACCTTCGGGGACGAGAAATTCGAAGCACTGGAGAACGCGGATCTAATCGAAGGGTTGAACGCGGTTCGCCTGGACACCCCCTCTTCCCGGCGGGGAAGTATGCTGGAGATAGCCCGGGAGGTCAGATGGGAACTGGATCTGCACGATTTCAAGGACGTAGATATATTCATCTCCGGCGGTCTGGACGAGGAAAGCATTCCCGAACTGAACGAAGTTGCCGACGCCTACGGTGTAGGGACGGCGATCTCGAGCGCACCGGTGATCGATTTCTCTCTGGATATAGTGGAGATAGAAGGGGAACCCGTATCCAAGCGGGGTAAGAGGTCCGGAACCAAACAGCTTTACGTCTGCGACGGATGCGCCCACCGGTTCGTGGACTCCTTCGGTTTAGCGGAGCGGAAATGCCCTCACTGCGGCGGAAACGGTCAGCCAATGATGGAAGCGTTGCTGGAATCCGGAGAGGTAAAGAAGAATTACCCCACGGCAAAACAGATCAAGGAATACTCCTCGTCGCAACCCTTTCTTCAGGATTATTGACTTCCACCGGTCCAATGGTTGGACGAGCTAACCAGGGACCTCTCCCCACCCATAGTACTTATAGAGGGCCCGGTCAGTTGCATTAGGGCCCTAAATTTCCAACAATTACCCAACGAGGTGATTTAGTTGAGTTTTACGAAAAGGAAGGTCTTAGTTATATCGCTTGTTTTCTTATTGGTCACCCCCTCGCTCGTTCTGGTGGCTCAGGACGAGGGGACGGGCCAGAACCAGTCCAGCCAGGACCAGCCAACGGTGGTTGCAACCGTCAACGGGGCCGAGCTCACCCAGCAGGAACTTTCCCGGGCTAGTCAAGTGAGACAAATTTACATGTACGCTATACAACAACAACAGCAACAACAACAGTGTTCCCGGGGATGTACTCTACCGCAAAGATTTGTCCAGTTTTTGGTTATGAAGGATCAGGGGAGAAAATTTCTCCAGGAATACCAACAGTACGTGCTGGACCAGTTAATAGACCAGGAACTCCAGAAGCAAAAAATCGAGGAGTTCGGTATCAAGGCCGCCGAGGAAGAAGTTCAGAAACAAATCGACGAGATAATAAACCAGAACGACCAGTTCGAGGACGAGAAAAGCCTAGAGGAATTCCTGAAGAACAATCAAAATATGTCTCTGGACGACTTCAAGTCTCTGATCAGAGAAAACAAAAGGAACCAAAAACTCAGAGAAAAAGTTACGGGAGGAGTAGAAGTCTCCAAAGAAGAGATAAGCTCTTTTTACGAGGAGAACAAGGGAAGCTATACCGACGACGAAGGCAACGTAAAGCCCCTGGAAGAGGTAAGGAGTCAAATAGAGGAAACTTTACGAAGCCGGAAGAGCAGTGAAGCCTGGTCCCAGTGGCTTACGGAGGTCAGGGAAGAAGCCAAAATAGAGAAAAAGCTGGAGAACCTATAAGCGAGCGCAATTGAGAGTTAAAGCAAAAAGAGCGCTCAACTGAGTAGCTGGGCGCTCTTTTTGACTGCCCTTTACCAACACTTGCCAAGAAAGCCCCGTCCCTAGGGCGGGGTTTTTGACTGACCACCCAATCCTGGAACTTTTCTCGATCGATTCCCCGGGGTTCCGGAATGACCTCTCCGTTTTCTCCCCACCGGATCGGCCCTGGGGCCCCACTACCTTTTCTCCCTTCAACTCCCTGTACACTACGAAACCGCAAGCGGTCTCGCCCAGTACATTATCAGGGCCTCATATATCCTCTTAACCTTCGGAGCTCAAATACTTCAATGGGGTACGAAGGTTGTCCTCTCCCCCACCGGCGTTCAGTATTCTCAACACCCCAATTGGCCTCGCTACTACCCGGAGGAAATTCATCACTGGAGGGCGGACCGGGCCATCTTCTTCACCAGGTCGGTAAAGGAAATTCCCGCCTCCTCCGCGGCCAGGGGTAAATCGCTGGTCTCAGTCATCCCCGGCAGGGTATTTACTTCCAGACCAAAGATCTTTTCCCGGTGGTCAATAAGAAAGTCCACCCTGCTGTACCCTTCACAGCCGAACTCGGAGTGAGCCCTCAGGGCCTGGGCCTTTACGGATTCCGTGAGCCCCGGCGAAATCCTTGCCGGGACGATGAACTCCGTCTCTCCCGGTGTATACTTTGCGTGGTAATTGTAAAATCTTTCGTTCTTAACGCTCAATTCGACCAGGGGGAGGGCCCTCGCCCCTCCATCTTCCTCTAGTACCCCGGCGGTAACCTCCACCCCGTCGATATACTCTTCGACGAACAGTTCCCCGTATTCATCGCCTAGCCTTTTTACCTCCTCCAGCAAGTCCTTCTCGTCGTCCGCAATTCTTACCCCCCGGCTGGAACCCTGCTTCACCGGTTTTACCACCACGGGGAAGGATAGCTCCGCCGAAATGTTGGCGGAGAAGCCGGAAAGCGTCGCTTCTCCCCGTTCTACGTACGGAGGGGTAGCGATAGACGCCCGCTGGAAAGCGTTCTTCGAATATAACTTGTTCATGGCCACGGAACTACCCAACGGCCCGGTTCCGGTATAGGGGACTCCGAGGAGATCGAGGAGTAGTTGTACGGTCCCGTCCTCACCAATCCCCCCGTGCAAACAGTTAAATACGAGGTCAGCGTCCAGAACTAGCTCCAAAAGGTCTTGTTCTCGGTTCAATTCCCCTTTAACCGGCTCAAATTCTTCTTTTTGTTCCAACAGTGCTTCATAGACGTTTTGGCCGGTGTGAAGCGAAACTTCCCGTTCGGAGGAAGTTCCCCCCATCAGGACGCAGATCGTTTGCCTATCGCCCTCATCCGGTGGCATATCTTCCTCCTCCGAAGAAATTCCGGTTCCAATTCTAGCCAGAACCGGGCTGGAATAAAATCAAAATCCCCTTCCTCCGGTCTTGGGGGGAGAAAAGAGGGGGGATCCAAAAACGCGGTGTCCGGGTCGTCTTTCCGGCCTAACCGGAAACACCATACGGACGACTGACTCAGCCTCTCAGCAACTTCGCGGCCTTGACCGTATTCGACATTATCAGGGTAGTAGTGATCGGACCGACTCCACCCGGAACCGGGGTTATCCGAGATGCTTTCTCCTTCACGTCATCGTAATCCACGTCCCCGGTTATGCCGCTCTCCGTCTCGTTTATTCCTATATCTACCACCACGGACCCTTCAGAAATCATGTCCGCGGTTATAAAGTTCTTTTTACCCACCGAAGAACAAACAATATCCGCCCGTCGGGTCTTTTCTGCCAGGTCGCTCGCCTGATATTCGCAGAGCGAAACCGTCGCGTAGCCTTCCCGCAGAGCAAGTAGCGAAAGAGGTAGCCCAACGGCCCCGCCCCCAACTACGAGAAACTCCTTACCGGCGAGATCGATATCCGACGACTTCAGGATCTCCATAACCGCGTACGGGGTGGCCGGGAGCAGGACTTCCGGGTCGTCCTTGAGGTCTTCGTAGCTCGCCCTGGCCGCACCACCGGAAAGCAGTTTTCCGCTATTAGCCGGATTGATACAGTCCACGTCCTTCTTCGGGTTTATCTCGTCCCTTAGTTCTCCGATGTCCAGATCCTCGGGTAGAGGCAACTCGATAAATAGCCCGTGAACGGATGGATCGCCATTTAGGTCCCTGATCGTTCCTACCAGTTCTTCCTTCGAGATCCCTTCGTCCAGCTTGACCCCCCTGTACTCGATACCCAGCTTCTCGGCTAACTTCTTTTTCGTCCGGTAGTAGACCCTGGCTCCCGGGTCGTCACCTACGAGTACGGGAGCGATGGCGGGCCGCACTCCCTCCTTTTTCAGATTTTCTACTTCTCTTTTCAGGTCCTCTCTGTAAGTTTCCGCTATCCGATTACCGTCAATCTTTGACATTGTCCCTCCCTGGCGTTATACGTTGTTTTTCTCACTGATTAGAGTCAAAGCTTCGTCCCTGGCCGCTTTATCGGTCTTGAATTTGCCTCTTATTGCAGAAGTAACCATTTTGGAGCCCGGCTTTTTGATGCCTCTTATAGTCATGCATAAATGCTCCGCTCTTATCTTCACCAGGACTCCGTAAGGCTCGATTTCTTCCATCAGGACGTCGGCCACCTGAGATGTCAGTCTCTCCTGAATCTGTGGCCTGCTGGACGAGATTTCCAGCGCTCGGGCCAGCTTGCTCGCCCCGACGATTTTCCCGTCCTTGGGCATGTATACGATACTTCCCTTTCCCAGAATGGGAAGCAGGTGATGCTCGCACAGGGACTGGAACGGTATGTCATCGAGCACCACCATCTCCTTATAGTCTTCCTGGAAGAACGTGGAAACCTCTTTACCCGGGTCCACATCTACCCCGGAACAGATCTCTTCCATCATCCGGGCGACTCTCTCCGGAGTCTCTTTTAACCCGGGCCTATTGAGGTCTTCTCCTATTCCTTCCAGTATTAATTCCGTTCCTTTTGCTATCTTTTCTCTGTCCATTTCTTCTCCAGTATAGTTTTATATTAGAATAAGCCTTCTACGTTCCCGTCTTCGTCGA
>CAYZUF010000036.1:0-9963 GCA_964481645.1 uncultured Thermotogae bacterium | reverse complement strand
AGCTGGCCACGGGTCAGGTCGCCGTACTCGGCGGTATCGCTGATTGATTTCCTCATCTCGGTCAGCCCTCCTTCGTAAATCAGATCCACGATCAACTTGAGTTCGTTTAAAACTTCAAAATAGGCGATCTCGGGCTGATATCCTTCTTCGGTCAGGGTTTCGAACCCGGCCTTGATCAACTCGGTCACCCCCCCGCAGAGAACGGCCTGTTCGCCAAAGAGATCGGTCTCCGTCTCCTCCTGGAATGAAGTCAGGATTACCCCGGCCCGGGTAGCCCCCAACCCGTGAGCGTAGGCCAGACCCACGTCCTTTGCCTTACCCGAGTAATTCCGTTCCACGGCCAGAAGGGCCGGCACTCCTTCTCCCTGGGTGTAGACCCGCCGGACCAGGTTTCCCGGTCCCTTGGGAGCAACCATGACCACGTCCACCCGCTCGGGCGGTTTTATCTGATTGTAGTGAATGTTAAATCCGTGAGAAAAAAAGAGCGCGTCCCCCGGCTCGAGGTTAGCCTCGATCTTTTTCGTGTAGACTTCGGGTTGGACGTTGTCCGGTATCAAGATCTGGACGATATCACCCCGGGCCACCGCTTCCTCTATCCGGGCCACCTCCAGGCCATCCTCCTTCGCAACTTTCCGGGAAGAGCTCCCCTCCCGCAACCCAACCAATACGTCGTAACCACTATCATTCAAGTTCCGGGCCTGTCCACGGCCCTGACTGCCATACCCAATAATTGCTATCTGTCTGTCCACGATACAACTTTCGTCCACGTCCTCCGCGTAGTATATCGTCGCTGACAAAGTTACCTCCTTACCTTTCTGTGCTTTCGCTTTTCTTCTCCGCTCTCTCCAGGACGACTCTCCCGGTTCGAGCGATTTCCTCGATACCAAATTCTTCGAGCAGGTCTTCCAGTGCCTCTACCTTGTCGGCGTCTCCGGTTGCCTCCACAATCACGAATTCTTCCCCCACGTCCGCCACCTTGGCCCGAAAGATATCAGTTAGTTCGATTATTTCACTGCGGTTTTCGGTCCCCGCGTGGACCTTGATCAGGGACAGTTCCCGCTCTACGTGGGAAGTCCCGGAGAGGTCCTTGACGGAAATCACGTCCACCTGCTTGTTGAGCTGCTTGACTACCTGATCCAGAACCTCCCTATCCCCTTTGACTATGATCGACATTCGGGAATACCGGGGGTCCGTGGTTTCCCCCACGGCCAGGCTATCTATATTGAAACCCCTTCTCGCAAAAAGCCCGGAAAGGCGGGAGAGGACTCCACTTTCGTTCCTGACCAGAGCGGTTAATGGGTGAAGTTGTTCTTCCTCAGGCATCGTTTTCTCCCAGGATAAAGTCCTCGTTCGGGGCTCCGGAGGGAACCATGGGAAAGACGTTCTCCTCCTCGGCGACCAGACACTCCACCACTGAAGGACCCGATTGATAGTTCAAGGCTTCTTCCAGGCTCGGTCGCAACTTTTCCTCGTCCGCGACCGTAATTCCCTTTCCACCATAGGCCTCCGTCACCCTGGCCAGCGAAGGTGTCCCCTCGTCTATAAGAGTCTCCACCAGCCTATTATCGTAGAAGAGCTGTTGCCACTGGCGAACCATGCCCAGGGACCCGTTCCTGAGGACAACCACGGTAACCGGCGACTCCTCCCGGAGAGCCGTGGTCAATTCCTGGATATTCATCTGGAATGATCCGTCCCCGGTCACCGAGACCACCGGCCTGTCCGGAGCTGCAACCTGAGCACCGATGGCGGCGGGGAAGCCGAAGCCCATCGTACCCAACCCCCCGCTGGTTACCAGCTGGCGAGGATAGGAGAACTCGTAATCCTGAGCCACCCACATCTGATGCTGACCTACCCCGGTGGTGACGATGGTTTCCTCGGGGGTCAACTCGCTCAGGGTTCGGACCACTTTCTGGGGTTTCAGGACCGGTTCTCCACTGGCCGGCTCTGAGGAGTACTTATCGGACCAGCGTTTAATCTTTTTCCACCAGTCCTCCATTCCTTTTTTCTCCTTACCGTCAATTAACCCCCTGAACCGAGATAGGACTTCCTTTACGTCTCCGTTCACCGGGATATCGGGTTGAACTATTTTACCCATCTCCGCCGGGTCGATATCCACGTGTGCGATCCGGGCGTTCGGGGCGAAGCCTTCGACCTTGCCCGTTATCCTGTCGTCAAGTCGGGTACCGAGGGCGAGTAGGAAATCCGACTTGGCAACTGCCTTGTTGGCCGGCCCAGAACCGTGCATCCCGATCATCCCGATGAAATGAGGATCGCGAGAGTTTATGCACCCCAATCCCATGAGGGAGCTGGCTACCGGAAGTTGTAGGTCCCGAACTATTTCCATCAGCTCCCCGCTGGCCCCGGCCTGGGCAATTCCGCCTCCAATCAAGACCACAGGGCGACGAGCAGCAAGGAGGCCTTCGGCCAGTTCAGCAACATCGCTCTCTTCAAACCCGGATTCTGCCTGATAGCCTTCGAGCTGGTCACCAGTGGACTGGGAACTCCTCCAGGTCAGTTCTCCGGTCTGGACGTCTTTGGGGAGATCGATAACTACCGGGCCGGGGCGTCCCGATCCAGCCAGTTGGAAGCCTTCTCTCACCGTGTCCGGAACCTCTTCCGGATGCATGACCAGGTAGTTATGTTTGGTAATCGGATCGCTCATACCCCTGACGTCGACTTCCTGGAAGGAATCCTGGCCGATCAGGGGGGTGGCCACCTGTCCGGTAAAGGCCACCACCGGGACCGAATCCATGTAGGCATTGGCGATTCCGGTCATCAGGTTCGAGGCCCCGGGACCACTGGTGGCAAAGACTACACCAGGATCGCCGGTGACCCGCGCATAGGCGTCAGCAGCATGGGCTGCCCCTTGTTCGTGGGTGGTGGTAATATGACGGAGCTTCTCCGACTTGCCGAGCTCGTCGTAGATGGGCATAATCGCCCCGCCAATGATTCCAAATATGTCCTCCACTCCCTGCTCTTCGATTGCTTTAATTACCGCTCTCGCTCCGGTCATCTTCCCTTCCTCCTGCGTAGAATCCCCACCCTTATGGCTAGATCTCTCTTTAGTTGCCGTCGTGAATTCCTCGTTCCTTTCAGTCTGATCCATTAGGTACCTCCTCCGTGATGGCAGCTAGTACTCAGAATCGCACCTTTATCGGCCCCGGAGACTAGCTCCGAGTAGCGAGCCAGGAACTTACCTCCGTAGGTTTCCGGATTTCGGTCCGGAGATTCCTGACCGGTTCTTCGCCTTTCCATCTCCTCCTCCGACACCTGAAGTTCGAGCCTTCCTTCCGGGATGTCGATCCGAACCGGATCCCCGTCCTGCACCAGCGAGATCGGCCCCCCCGCAGCCGCCTCCGGGGCAAGGTGACCAATTGCGGCTCCCCGGGTCGCCCCGCTGAATCTTCCGTCGGTAATCAGAGCTACCTTACCAGCCAGATCCCCCCCGCTTATACGGCTGGTCGGCGTCAACATTTCTCTCATTCCCGGCCCGCCTTTTGGTCCCTCGTACCTAATTATCACCACATCTCCCGGGCCTACCTGGCCGCCGTCGATCGCCTTGACGGTCTCTTCTTCCGACTCGAAGACCCGAGCCGCTCCTTGGTGCTCCAGCATCGCCTCATCGACTGCCGTCCGCTTGACTATTGCGCCCTGCGGTGCCAGATTCCCCCTCAATACGGCAATAGCCCCGGTATCGTGGACGGGATCTGACAAGTTTCTAATTACTTCTCGATCCGGCGCTATCTCTTCCCGAGCGAGACGTTCTCCCAAATTGCCTCCTTCCACCGACGGGGCCTTCCGGTCCAGGTCTTCCCGCATGGACCCCATGACGGCGGCTACCCCACCAGCGGTGTGAAGGTCACCCACGGTATAAGGACCGGCCGGGCTCATACTCACCAGGTGGGGAGTAGATCTACCAACCCGATCTACGTCTCCCAGGCTGAAGGTAACTTCGGCTTCGTTGGCCAGAGCCAGGAGGTGGAGTACCATATTTGTGGACCCACCCAGAGCCATCCCTACCCGGAGGCCATTCAGGAAATTTTCCTGGCTCAGGAAGTGGTCCATACCCCGTCCTGCCTCCACGAGCTCCACGACTCTCTCACCGCTGCGGTGGGCGATATGCTGCCGGAGTGTGGAGCGAGCGGGAGCAGTCCCGGCGGAGGGCAGGCTCAACCCCATGGCCTCTGTAACAGCACTCATGGTATTTGCAGTAAACATTCCCGCACAGGATCCGACACCCGGGCAGGCTCGTTTTTCTATCTCCAGCAGTTCTTCCTCGTCCATCTCTCCGTCTTTGACCCGGGCTACCGCCTCGAAAACGGAGGATAGATCCAGCTTCTTCCCGTCGAAGCAGCCGGCCTCCATCGGACCACCGGTAACCACTGTCGTGGGTAATCCCAGTCTAGCCGCACCCATCAACATTCCCGGCAGAATCTTGTCACAGGAAGCCAGCAATACCAGGCCGTCGAATTGATGGGCAAACCCCTCCAACTCCACGGAATCGGCAATCAATTCTCGTGAAGGGAGAGAGGCGAACATCCCTTCGTGTCCCATCGCTATCCCGTCGCCGACGGCAATGGTGCCGAACTCGACCGGGGTCCCGCCCCCGTGTCGGACCCCCCGCTTGACGGTCTCCGCCATCTCGTCCAGATGCACGTGACCGGGAACGAATTCATTATAGGAATTTGCGATCCCGATAATTGGGCCCTCGATGTCGGTTCCATCCAGGCCGGCGGCCCTCATCAGCGATCGATGGGGAGCTCTGTCCACGCCCCGTTTGATCTTGTCACTTCGCACTGGATTCCCTTTCGGCGGGGATGGTCCCAATTTCTTCTCCCGAAACTGGGGAGTCCAGCTTCACGTATCTGGAGTAATTACAGCCAACCTCCGAACAGACGAACCGCTCAAGGGCCGGGGCGGGAAACTCGGCAACGACCTGGTGGGCAGATGCCACCATCTTTCCCCCACACCGCGGGCAGATAGGATCTTCCCGGGAATCGAGAGGCTCATCTTTAGCATGTTTAGCGTGGGCTTCTTCCTGCTTGAGCCAACTTTGCATGATAACGACCTCCATTAGGTTATATTTCTCCGAATTTTAATTGCTGTTGCTGAAAAAATTGACTTGAGTGGGTGCTGGTATGGACCCTTTTCTTGGTATTGCGGAAGTAGATGCCCCTAAAGGGGCAGAATAACTACGACGAGGATAATAAGGCGAGAGATTGAAATATCGACCAGCCCGGTGGGAACGGAAAGGCAGGAGTTGTCTTCTCGACGATCAAAACCGATCTGGCCGAAAGAAGAAAACTTTTTCATCAAACCCATATTTTCACCATTATTTAACGTATTCTAGCCTACCAGCGTGAAAGTGTCAAGGGCAAGCTGGGTAAAGCAGGAAAACATAAAATTAGGGGAGGAGAAGGGTCGGAGCCAGGACTTATTCCCTCCGACCACGGGGATAGGAACCGAGGACGCGGACGTCGCTGACCAATTTTCTCAGCTTTTCGAGTGCGCCTTTCACTTCCCGGTCCCTCCGGGAACCTTCCATATCCAGGTCGAAGTGATACTCCCAGCGGCCCGTATCCGTCGGCCGGGACTGGATCATTGTAAGATTGACCCCCCGCTCCGCGAAGGGGGCCAAACAGTCGTAAAGAGAGCCGGGCGAATCGCCGAGCTGGAAGGTAACCGTCGTCTTATACGGAACTCCTTCATCTTTACCCTCTTCCGGTTCGGAGGAAACCAGGAGAAAACGGGTGTAGTTACTGGAGGAGGACTGAACGTCCTGGGACAGTACCTCTAGCCCGTACCTCTTCCCCGCAAGCCTACTGGCAATTGCAGCGATAGTTTTTTCTCCTCTCTCTGCCACCATCTTGGCCGAACCCGCGGTATCGTAGGTAGCGTGTGTCTCTACCCCTAAATTCGACAAAAACCCCCGGCACTGTTTCAGTGCCTGGGGGTGAGAGTAAACGGTTTCAATCTCAGAGACCTCCGTTCCTTCCATTCCCAGAAGCGAATGCCGGACCCGAAGGTAAACCTCCCCGACCACGTGGACTTTTCCCCGAGCAATCAACCGGTAAGCCCTGTCCACGTAACCGCCGATGGAGTTCTCGACGGGGACGATTCCCAGGGAGACCCTTCCCTTCTCTACCCCTCTAATGACTCCTTCCAGAGTGTCGCAGGGCACACCCTTCCCGCAGGTATCTCGACCTTCAAGATATTTGTGAAGGGCCTGTTCGCTATAAGCACCGGGTTCTCCCTGGAAGGCGACGGCCCTATTCTCCCCTTCCACCGCTCTGCTCCTCAACCAACATCCGCTCCGACCGAAGGGAGTTAACCGGGTAAATCGGTCCCGCAAGGGGTAACAGGTCCACAAGGACCCGAAGTACCACCGGGCCTGTTTCGTAACCGGTGCAACCCCGGGGTCGGGACGGGGACGAGTAGCTCAAGTGTTCATCCAACCCCAGGTCTGTCCTTCGCTTTCGGCCATCCAGCGGTCGTGATCCGTCAGATAATAGAAGACGTTATGCAGTGTCTCGTAGTGTTTGTCTTCCTCTTCCATCAAGGCGGTATAGAACTCCTCTTCTGTCTCGTCCTCCGTCTCCTCGGCAAGATCCTTGTATAGTTCGGCCAGCTTTGTCTCCAGTTCGATCGCGTGATCGTAGACGGTGACTTTCTCTTCCTTCCATCCTTCCTGTTCGCTTGCCGAGAACTCGTCAAAGACGTTCTTCGTCTCTTGCTCCATGTCGACCGACTCCAGGGAGATATCGGCGACGGGCTTTCCTCCAGCTATCTCCTTTATTACCTCGATATGTTCCAGCTCTCGCTCGGCCAGCTTTTCCAGGACGGAGACCACGAAGGGATTGTCCGCTTCCTCAGCGTGATCGGTGTAATAATCATGTCCTTCCTGTTCGAGTTCAATTGCCATCTCCAGCGAATCGGAGCTAATGGGCATAATCTGCACCTCCATTGTATGGGGAAAAATGCCCGTTCAGGCCGCGGAGACCGGTACGGTCCCGCTCCGTGGGTTTATAGCGGGTTGACCTTGGCTATTCAAGGCCCCTCACCCATCGGTAACCATCAGCCAGCCCGCCTGCTGTTGAAATCACCCGGACTCAATCCGTGAAGGTCTGCTCGGGAAGTTTCATTCCCGAACCGGGCATTAACCCCCGGCAGAAGTTTAACTTCCAGCAAGTATAGCAGCTTTCCACTCGATCACAAGAAGACCACCTCATCTCCGGAGACTTCGCACTCGGAAAGGGGGGAATTCGGCGAGGTTGACATCCGACCGCAAATGGGATATTATGTTTTGAAATGTCATCTCTAACCGAAATAGAAGCGAGAGTTATTAATCCCTGTAGCACTCATCACCATCATCGGGGATGACTCCTTCATCTCCGTTTCTTCCCAAGGATTTTTCCTGATTCATTCCTAATTGTTTTTTGCCTTTTTTTCGCTTAGTGGAACCGATTTCCTTCTCAACTGGAGGTAACCATGAATGGAAGCTGGGTCAATCGGTCGGAAAAAATGTCCAGTCTGGCCCGAGCCCTGAGGAAAAACTACGAACTCTGGAACTACGAAGAGATACTTCTCCCGGCAATCGAAAAGTACGACGATTCTCTGGATAAAGGGACCAAGTTCACCGACGGGGAGCACTTTTATCTGGTTAAGCCAGACATCACTTCCCAAATACTTAACAGGCTCTCCGGCGAGGAGAAGCGAAAGCTCTTTTACCTCTCGGAAGTTCTGGATGGCGATCCCACCGGGAGCTGGCAATTTGGGGCGGAATACATCGGGGGCCAGGAGATTTGGATGGTTGTGGAAATCCTCACCACGATCATCACCGGGCTGGAGAAACTCGGCATCGAGGACTTCTTAATCGACATCGGGACCAGGAAAGTCTGGGAATCCGTCACCGAGGATCTACCCGGGGTCCAGGAAAAGATATTTACGGCTCTCCATCAAAGGAGCTTTGAGATGATCGACGACCTCCGGATATCCGAAGAAAAGAAGGACCAGATCTGGCATCTGTTTAACTTCAGGGACAAGGACTGCGACTACGGCAGGCTAAGCAAAATTCTGGAGGTCCTGGACGACGACAGGTTATTCGCCGACTTCGGTACCGTCCGCGGAATGTCTTACTACCAAGACCTCACTTTCGAAATTTACTCCCCCCGGGTCGGCTCGCCCCTGGGAGGCGGAGGGGAGTACAGATTCCGGGAGGAGGGGGCCTGCGGTTTCGCATTTAATCTGGAAAGCCTGCTGGAATTATTCCCGGGCCAGAAGGGTCAGGCTCGGGAAAAGATTGAGGGTAATTCGGCCGAAGGATTAAACCGGGCCCGGAAGCTGATCAAAGAAGGGACCCCAATAGAGGTGAAATAATGCAGATAGTACTTCCTAGAGGAAGATTACTGGATGAGGCAATGGATATGCTGGGGGAAGTTTTCCCGGGACTTTCCGTAGAAGACAACAGGGAGTTGATCCACTTTAACGGTGAGCACCAGCTCCTGCTGGCCAAACCTGCCGACGTACCCGTATACGTGGAGGAGGGGATAGACGTAGGAGTAACCGGGAAGGACGTAGTCCGGGAAGGAGCGGCCGACGTATTCGTCCCCCTCTCCCTGCCCTTTGGTAGCTGCCGGATAAGCGTTGCCCGGTTGAAGGAGGATTCCACTCCCGCAGAAGAAATGAACGGATACCGGATTGCCACCGAATATCCCCGGGTTACCGAGGAGTACTTCCGATCCCTGGACGTCCCCGTGGAAGTGATCGTCGCCGACGGATCGACGGAACTTGCCCCGAGAGCGGGAATAGCGGACGCAATCGTGGACGTAGTCGAGACCGGGAATACTCTGGCCGCAAACGGGCTGGAAGAAGTGGCCACAATTATGGAGAGTTCGGCTCTATTACTGGTAAACAGGATTGCCCAAAAGACGAAGTTCGAGGAGGTAAACCAACTGATCTACTCCTTAAGGGAAGTGATTCAGGATGGCTGTTAGCTCTCAAGTGCGAGATATTCTGGCCGAAATAAGGGCCGAGGGCCAGGAAGCAGTAAAAAGATACTCCCGGAAGTTCGACGATTACCAGGGCCCGCTAAAGGTCGAACCGGCGGAGCTGGATGCGGGGCGCAGGATTCCCGAAAAGGACAAGGAAGCCATAGAGGCGGCGGTGAGCCGGATCGAAGAATTTCACCAGAAGGAGAAAACCGGAGACAACTTGTTCGCCCAGGTGGGCTCGATCTACGGGTTTATCACCCGGCCATTGAGCAGGATCGGAGTTTATGTCCCCGGGGGAAGACCACTGCCTTCCAGTTTAATTATGACCGCCGTTCCGGCGGAAATAGCCGGGGTAAGGGAGAGGATACTGACCACGCCTCCCGTGGAGGGCCGGGTCGACCCCCACGTCCTGTACACCGCGGAGATTCTGGGAATAGACAAAATCTACAAGCTGGGAGGGGCCCAGGCGATCGGAGCCCTGGCCTTCGGAACGGTAACCCCTTCCGTGGACAAGATATTCGGCCCCGGGAACGAGTACGTTACCGAGGCCAAGAGGCAGGTCTACGGGGAGGTGGGGATCGACGGACTGGCCGGTCCTTCCGAGATCTGCATCGTCGCGGACGGGACCGCGAAAGCAGAACTGGTCCTAGCCGATCTCCGTTCCCAGCTGGAACACGGAGAAAGTTCTCAAGCCTGGTTGCTGACCACGTCCGAGGAGATCGGAACTCGCTGCCGGGAGCCGGGAATCGAGGTCGAGGTCAAGGATGATTTGAGCTCCTGCGTAAGTCGTGCCAACGGGATCGCCCCCGAACACCTGCAGATTATGACCGAAGAACCGCTGGAGCTGCTGGACGGGGTCCGAAACGCGGGAGCTGTCTACGTCGGGGAATTTACCCCCTCCGCCGCCGCGGACTACTGGCTGGGACCGAACCACGTTCTACCGGCCGGCGGGGCGGGCCGGTTCGGCTCTGTC
>CAYZUF010000035.1:0-9976 GCA_964481645.1 uncultured Thermotogae bacterium | reverse complement strand
GTATCCAGGAAGAAGCACCAACCCTGGGGACACCGGTCCTGGTAACCAGAGAGAAGACGGAGAGACCAGAGGCCATCGAGGCGGGTACCGCGAAGCTGGTGGGAACGGATACGGAGCGGGTAGTGGAAGCGGCCAGCCAGCTGCTGACGGACGAAGAGAGCTACAAAAAAATGGCGGGAAGGACCAACCCCTTCGGTGCGGGAGACGCCTCCAGGAAGATTGTCGAGCAAATACTAAATTACTTCAGTTAGGCCTTTCCACCTCGGTCCTCCCGGAAGAATTTTATTACTCTCTTCGCTACCTTCTCCGGCAGTCCGGGAACGGATTTCAGCTCCTCCAGAGAGGCCTCGCCGATCCTTTCCACCGAATTAAAAGTGGAAAGCAACTTCTGTTTCCGTTTGGGCCCCACCCCCTGGATCGAATCCAGAGAAGACCTCACCGTCCTCTTTTGTCTGAGCCTCCGATGGTAGTCGACCGCGAAGCGATGGGCCTCGTCCCGGACCCGCTGGAGCAGTTTGAGTCCGGGAGAATCCCGCGAGAAACCGACCGGCGAACTCTCCCCGGGGCGGTAGACCTCTTCGAACTCCTTGGCCAGGCCGAGGACAGGGATATTTGCCATGCTCAGCGAACGAAGAACCTCCGTGGCGGCGCTTAATTGCCCTTTGCCCCCGTCGATCAGAATGAGATCCGGGAACCGGGAGAAGCTTTCGTCGACTTCACCTTCCATCTCTTCGGAGTCTTCTCCCCGGGCCCCGTGCAGAAACCGCCGCCGTAGGATTTCCCCGATCATCCGGTAATCGTCCGGCTCCCCGGTCTCGCGAAGTTTAAACCTTCGATAGTCCCCGTTCTCGGACCTCCCCTCCTCAAAGACCACCATGGCTCCCACCGCGTCCGATCCGGAGATATTGGAGACGTCGTAACCCTCTATTCGACCGGGAGGGGCAGGGAGCTCCAGGGTCTCCCGTAACTCCCTGAGACCGGCTTCGATCGGCCGCCCTTCTCCTTTAGTTTCCTTTCGGCCCCGCCTTCCACCGTACCTGGCGTTCCGGCGAGTCATCTCCAGCACCTTTCTTTTCTGGCCACGCTGGGGCACTTTTATTTCCACCCCTCCGGATCTGGCCTCGGCCAGCCACTTTTCGATGGTAGATACGTCGTCCGGTTCGGTTTCCACGTATATCTCCGCGGGAATAACTCTTCGGTTCGAGTAGAACTTCCTGATGAACCCACCCAGGACCGTGGAGCGTTCAGAGCTAGAGGGAAATTCCACCTCGAAACTATCCTGCCCGCTAATTCGGCCGGCTCGAACGAAAAAGATCTGGATCGTCCCCTGCTGGGTTCCTTCGCTTTTCCCGGCGCCTTCCACCTCGAGGGCAATAAAGTCTCTATCCAGCTCGTCGCTCATCCTGACGGACTGATCTCGGGAAACCTGTTTTAACGCCTCCAGCTTGTCCCTCCATTCGGCCGCCTTCTCGTAATCCCGGTGCTCGGAAGCAAGCTCCATCCTTTCCCGGAGCCTTTCTTCCACCTTCCCGGTTCTCCCCTTGAGGAGGTCTCGGATCCGTTCGACCGACTCCATGTAGCTCGACCTGTCCGTCTTGCCCGCACAGGGGGCAGGGCAAAGATCAATGTGATATCGAAGGCAGGGTCTCCGGTAACCGTCCTCGGGCTTCCAGCTACAGTTCCTGATCGGGAATATTTTCTCAACGGTGTCCAGAGTCTCCCGCATTGCACCCGAGTCTATATAGGGACCAAAAAGCTCTCCCGACCGGTCACCACGCTTGCGGGAGACTTCCAGCTGGGGGAACTTTTCGTCGGTAATCTTGAGATAGGGATAGCGCTTGTTGTCCTTGAGGAGGACGTTGTACTTGGGCCTGTGCTCCTTTATCAGGTTCTCTTCCAGGACCAGGGCATCCACTTCGGAATCCGTAACGATGTAGTCTATCCCGTCCGCCTCGTCCCTCAGGCTCCTGGTCTTGATCGTCGTCGCCTTGCCCCCGCCAAAATAACTCATCACCCGGTCCCGCAGCGAGGAGGATTTACCGACGTAGATTACTTCTCCGCCGGAGCGAATCAGGTAGACTCCCGGCTCTTCCGGAAAATTCTTTACCTCTTCCTTCAATTGCATTGGGTCAGGAGTTCTCGCCTCTTCTCGGAGAAGATTCCGCCCAGTACGTCACCGGTAAGGGATTCCTCCGAATTGCTAATTTCCTCGGGGGTACCCTCGGCGATCAGCTCCCCTCCGTGCTGGCCGCCCCCGGGGCCGAGGTCGATGATCCAGTCCGCGGTCTTAACAACGTGGGGATTGTGCTCGATTACCACCACCGTATTTTCCTCGTCGACCAGTCGATGCAGGACCTCCAGCAGTTTCCTTACGTCCTCCGCGTGAAGACCGGTGGTGGGTTCGTCAAAGAGATACAGGGTATGGCCCTGTCGCCGTCGGGAGAGCTCGCGGGCCAGTTTTATCCGCTGGGCTTCCCCGCCGGAGAGGGTGGTGGAGGGCTGACCCAGCTTGATGTAACCAAGACCGATATCCATCAGGGTTTCCAGCTTGTTCTTGATCTTTCCGTGGTTGGCAAAGAAGTGCATTGCCTCCTCTACCGTCATGTCGAGGATGTCGGCGATGGTCTTACCCCTGTAGGTAATTTGAAGGGTCTCTTTGTTGTACCGTTTCCCCTCGCAATCCTCACAGGGCACGGTTACGTCGGGAAGGAAATGCATTTCGATCTCTTTGGCCCCTCTTCCTTTGCACTCCTCGCATCGGCCGCCCTTTCGGTTAAAGGAGAACCGTCCCTTCTCGTAACCCCTGGTCTTCGCCTCCGGAGTTTCCGCGAAGAGCTCCCGGATATACCGGAAAACTTTGATATAGGTCGCCGGGTTGGAGCGAGGGGTCCTGCCGATCGGAGATTGGTCTATCTCGATAACCTTCTCCAGGTTATCGACCCCCTCTATCCGGTCGTGTTCCCCCGGCTTGGCCCCGCTGTTGTGCAGCTCTCGTTCGAGCTGTCGGTAGAGTATATCGTTTATCAGAGTGGACTTGCCCGAGCCGGAAACCCCCGTGACGCAGTTGAACAAACCGAGGGGGATCCCCACGTCTATATCCTTTAAATTGTGCTCCCGGGCCCCGTAAATCCAGAGCTTTTGGCCGGGAGCGTGGCGCCGTTTCCGGGGAATGGGAATCTCCTTCTCTCCCCGAAGGTATTGCCCGGTCAGGGAATCCTCAGCCTCCAGCAACCCTCCGGGAGGGCCCTCGTGGATAACCTCGCCCCCGTCGACCCCGGCCCGCGGCCCCAGCTCTATTATCCAGTCCGCCTCCATGATGGTCTGCCGATCGTGCTCGACGACGATTACGGTATTATCCATGTCCCGGAGGTCCTTCAACGTATCCAGAAGCCTGCTGACGTCGTGTTGATGTAAGCCCACGGTCGGTTCGTCCAGGATGTAGAGAACCCCGGTCAATCCGGATCCTATCTGGGTGGCCAGCTTTATCCTGTGGGCTTCCCCGCCGGAGAGCGTTCCGGCATCCCTGTCCAGGGTAAGGTAATCCAGGCCCACGTCGAGGAGAAAACCAAGTCTGGCCTTTATCTCTTCAAGAATCTCTCCGGCGATAAGTTCCTGGTTCCTGCTCAACTGGAGAGAGGTGAAGAACTCGTAAGCTTCGTCGATGGATAAACCGGTCACCTCTCTGATGTTCTTGTCGTCGATAGTAACTGCCAGGCTCTTCCGATTTAATCTGCCTCCCTCACAGGTGGGACAGGGAAGCTTTGCCATATACTCCTCTATTCTCTTCCTGCTGCTATTGGAACTCGAGTCCCGGTACTTATCCTCGAGCTCCGGTATTACCCCTTTGAACTTCCGTTTATGCCTTCTGGTCTGTCCTTTCCGGTTGGTATAGAGAAAGCTAACCTTTTCCTCATCCCCGTAGAGGAGGAGATCGACCTTCTCCTCCGGGAGTTCACCAATCGGCACGTCCTTTGGTATATCCTGTTTCTTGCAGAAGGCGGCGAGGATCGCCTTGCGCCATTTACCCGGATTCTTCCGCCAGGGTAGAATACCGCCATCGTTTATGGAGAGGGATCGATCAAGAATCAAATCGGGGTCGACTTCGGCTTTCTTGCCCAGGCCGTCGCATTCCTCACAGGCCCCGTAGGGGCTATTGAAGGAAAACATCCGGGGGGTCAGTTCGGGAACGCTGATCCCGCAGTCCGGGCAGGCCTGCTTTTCGCTAAAGGAGAGTTCCTCGCCGTTCTTGACCTTCACGATCAGGTTGCCTTCGGCCAGATCGAGAGCAGTCTCCACCGAGTCGGCCACCCTGGTTCTAACGTCGCTCTTCACTATCAACCGATCGACTACCACTTCCACGTCGTGCTTTACGTACTTTTCCAGGTCAATATCCTCCTCCAGCTCCCTTATCCTCCCGTCCACCCTTACTCTCAGGTAGCCCTGATCCTCCAGTTGCTGGAATAAGTCCCGGTACTCCCCTTTTCTTCCCCGGACGACAGGGGCCAGAACGTAAATTTTCGATCCTTCTTCCAGCTCCATCACCTGATCTATTATCCGCTCAGCCGTCTGCGTGGACAGCTCCTGCCCACAGTTCGGACAGTGGGGTACGCCGACGTGAGCGTAAAGCAGCCTGAGGTAATCGTAGATCTCGGTGGCCGTACCCACCGTGGATCGCGGGTTCTGGCTGGTGGTCTTCTGGTCTATGGATATCGAAGGGGAAAGCCCTTCGATAAAGTCGACGTCCGGCTTCTCCATCTGACCCAGGAAACGCCGGGCGTAAGCGGAAAGAGACTCCAGATACCTTCTCCTCCCCTCCGCATAGATGGTGTCGAAGGCGAGGGAAGACTTTCCGGATCCACTGAGGCCGGATATTACCACCAGGTTATCCCGGGGAATCTCCAGATCGATATCCTTTAGATTATGTTCTCCTGCACCTTTTATGGAAATCTTTTTCATGGTCAACCTTAAATTATACTTGAGGAATTTGGTCGGTAAAAGCCCCGCGAGAGACGGAGGAAGTGAGGCTAGTTTTCCAGACTGACCGGAACGTTCGTCTCCGACAACAGTACTTCTCCATCCCCGGTGAGGATGGTCTTCAAGCTGGCAATTTTGACCCCTGCCTCCCTCGCAGCCCGAAGCGCCGGGACCATCTCCGGCTGGATCCGCCCGTTCGGTCTAAACCGGCTACAACGGGGATCGGTGACCACGAACACGATCCAGGCGGGAACTCCGGCGGCGGATAACTCGGCCAGTAGTTCGACGTGCTCCAGCCCGCGCTCGGTGGGGGCATCGGGGTAACTGGCCCACCCGTGGTCACAGCTAACTGCGGACTTCAATTCCATGTAACCCTGCCCCCGGCCGACCCGGAGTCCGAAGTCGAAACGTTTTCCTTCACAGGTGACCTGCTCTTCCACCCCGACTCCGGCAGGAATCCAATCCAGCAAGTGAGTCCTGAGGGCTTTACTCACCCCCCTCTCCTGAACGTGGGTATCCAGGAGAACGTAGGCTCCTTCGTCAACCGCGCCGATTACCCGGGCGTCCGTCTTACCGGACTCTTTTGACTCACAGGCAACCGTAGCCCCCGGGTAGATCAGATCCTTCAACCTTCCGGTATTCCGAAGGTGGGCCCTGAACTCTCTCCCCTCCCGGGAGGCAATCAGAGTCACCCGACTGTCCCGCTCGCTCACCTCCGCGGTAAATATATCGAAGGAGGCAAGTTTGGTCCCGGTCACCACGACCTCCTCAAACTAAGGGATTTCCAGAGAGGATAGCACGATCCTTTTAGCTCTTGCCTTGCTCTAATTTTCCCCCGAGGGGGTCCAGAGAAGATCAGGTTCCTACCTTTTGAATATCCCGTTTGAATACTCGAAGCGGAAGAAGTGAATAAATTAACCGCCGATCTCCAGAGAGATACTTTCTGCCTCGTCATCGACGCCCTTTAATGCCCCCAGCATGCCCTTCAGGCCCCCTTCGACAAACCGAGCAGGGAAGTTCTCCAGGGGGACCTCCTCGCCATCCACTTTCAATCGGACACGACCCCCTTTTCTGACCACACAATCATCCATCTCTTCCTGCCCGTGATATATCGCCCCGGCCAGGCCGCTGCAGTTCTCGTAGCCACATCTCCCGCAATTCAGCCCCGGAAGCTCGTTCTCTATCTCCTTGACCTCCATCACCTGTTGGATGACTTCCCGTAGGGCAGCAATATCCCCCTCGTATCTGTGGATCGTATTATCCCGCGGGGCTATCTCTCCCACCGCTATCTTGGGAAGGTCCTCCTCCTTGTAGCCTTCGGCAAGGACAAGATCGGGATCTTCCAAGCTTCCGAGAGCTCGAACGATCTCCTCTAGCTTTAGCTCTCCGGGGACTAAAAACGCGGTCTCGGTTTCCGTGGAGAGGACGGTCAGCCGCGATCCCCCCTGCCTGTGTCTCCACGTATCCTTCCCTTCTTTATCCAGGCTCGTACCTTCCGGACTGTGCTTGACCGTACATACTCTCAGCCCCTCCTTATCCAGTTTCCTGACCAGCTCCACGATCAGTCCGGTCTTTCCCGAATCGGAATGTCCGTATATTGCAACAACCGGCGGCGTCCTCATCTCATCCCCCTTTTGTTATTTTGCTTCCTTGAAATTTTAACTTCCTCTTCCGTAAACACAACAGCTCCCGGGCTACCGTCTCCGATCGCTACCCTGCAGAAATCGCTAAATCTCGTACTTAAAGGTTAACTTTCCACCCAGTTATAGGGGATCATTTTCAGAGTCAAGTTGCCAGGTCGGTGCTGGATCGATGGGGCAGAAGTGCCCCACCCCAGGACTTCCCCGCTCCTACTTTAACCCGTTTTTCCAGTTGATATAATTAATCGAGGTGATTATCTTGAAAGGAGTTTTTCTCTGTGCCGGGAAGGGTACGAGAATGCGGCCGGTGAGCTATTCTACTCCCAAACACCTTATCCCCATAGCAAACAAGCCGATATTGCAATACAACGTGGAAAAGGTCCTCGAAGCGGGAATAACCGAAGTAGGTCTCGTCGTCTCCCCGGAGATGGAATCGCTTTACAGGGAGACTCTGGGGAGCTCGAAGTGGGGTGCTTCCATAACCTACATACACCAGGAAGACCCTAAGGGGCTGGCCCACGCCGTCTCCTGTGCCCGGGATTTCGTAGGTGGCGATCCTTTTTTGGTCTACCTCGGGGACAACCTGCTGGGTTCGGGGCTGACGGAGATGGTCGAAGATTTCCGGAGGGAGGAGCCCGCGGCCTCGATTCTGCTGGCACCGGTCGACGACCCGGAGAGGTTCGGCGTCGCTGATATAGAGGGATGGGAGATCGTCAACCTGGTCGAGAAGCCGGACCGTCCCCCCAGCAACCTGGCGATCGTCGGTGCTTACCTCTTCCAACCGGAGATATTTTCGGCAATCGAAAGTATCGAACCCTCCGACCGGGGAGAGCTGGAAATCACCGACGCCATCGCCCACCTGATCGACGAGGGGAGCAGAGTAACTCCTTCGGAAGTCGACGGCTGGTGGCTGGATGTGGGCCGACCTACGGACGCCTTAGAGGCAAATCGGACCCTCCTCGGGGAGGTCTCGGGATCAATCGAGGGCGAAACCGTGGATTCGGAGATCAAGAACCGGTCCACCGTAAATCTGGCAGGAGGAAGCGAGGCCCGAAATAGTCGGATTCGGGGGCCGGTTCACGTTGGCCGGGGGACCAGAATAATCAATTCGACAGTTGGTCCGAACGTCTCCGTAGGCAGAGGAGTAACATTGAGGGAGACCACAATTGAGGACTCGATCATTATGGAGGAAACGGAAATAGAGGAAGTGAAAGTATCCCGTTCGCTGATTGGCGGGAAAGCAAAAATAAAACTCAACGGGGCTAGAATAGAGACGACGGTCGGAGATCAGGCCAGGATAATAAGAAAATAGGCTAAAGAGTGACTGGTGGAGCCGACGGGACTCGAACCCGTGACCTCGTGGATGCCGACCACGCGCTCTCCCGGCTGAGCTACGGCCCCGAGACTGCAAACAATAATAAGTCAGGACCCCCGGGCTTGCAAGTATCCGGGGTCCGACATCTTGACTGCGGAGAACGATTACGCTATACTAGTTCAAATTTACGAGGTGATTACCTTGAATTCTGGTGATCGGGTTTGGCCCGGTTAATCTCGACGTTCACGTAAAGTTTCAGCTGCTTTCCCCGGCCGGCTTCCTGGCCGGCATATTTTCTTCCGTTCGTTCGGTTTACTTAAAGCTTCCCTCTTTCTTTCCCGAAGAGCTCGAACCTGCCTGGCGAACTTAATATCGCCGTTATTTATAACTCCTTTCAGTTAGTTTGCCTCTATCGTTTTACCACTAGAACACAAAACACGTATATTCAGGAGGTTTACCTAATGCAAAACAAGATGATTAACCTCGATCAGTCAGAAATGCCAAACAGCTGGTTTAACCCGCTTCCCCTATTCGAGGAACCACTAGATCCACCCCTCAACCCCAGCACCGAGGAGCCGATGAAGCCAGAGGAACTAAAGGAAGTCTTCCCGTCGGGTTCCATAGATCTCGAAACCAGCCAGCAGAAGGAAGTAGACATCCCGGAACCAGTCCGGGAAAAATACAAGATATGGAGACCAACCCCGTTGATAAGGGCCACCAACCTGGAGCGGGAGCTCGATACCCCGGCCAGAATTTATTACAAGTACGAGGGAGCTTCACCACCGGGGAGCCACAAGCCGAATACGGCCCTACCTCAGACCTACTACGCAAAACAAGAGGGGACCAAAACCCTGACCACGGAGACCGGCGCGGGACAGTGGGGCAGCGCCCTTAGCTTCACCACCTCCCAGCTAGGACTAAAAGCAAAAGTCTTCATGGTTAGGGTTAGCTACGAGCAGAAGCCTTACCGGAGGTCGATGATAGAGAGCTGGAACGGCGATATAGTAGCCAGTCCCTCGGAGGAGACCGAAGCGGGCCGGAAGTTCCTGGAAGAAGACCCCGACACAGACGGTACCCTGGGAATGGCCATAAGCGAAGCCATAGAGCTAGCTTCCAGGTCGGACCAAGCTAAGTACTCCTTGGGGAGCGTGCTCAATCACGTCCTGATCCACCAGTCAATCCTGGGTAAGGAGACGAGGCTGCAACTGGAAAAAGACGGTCAGAAGCCCGACGTGTTGATCGGCTGTGTGGGCGGAGGGAGTAACTTCGGCGGCCTGGTCCTCCCTTTCCTCGAGGATATAATGGTCGAAGGAAGGGATATCGATCTGATCGGCTCCGAGCCGACCGCCTGTCCCACCCTCACCAAGGGAGAGCAAAGGTACGACTTCGCGGACAGCGGAGAAATGACCCCGCTGATAAATATGTATACGCTGGGCCACGACTTCGTCCCTCCCGGAATTCACGCCGGTGGACTGAGATACCACGGGATGGCACCCATCATCGGTCGCCTCAACAAGAAGGGTTACATGACCCCGCGGGCATTCGAGCAGACAGACGTCTTCGAATCTGCCCTGACCTTTGCCAACACTGAGGGTTACATACCGGCTCCCGAATCGGCCCACGCGATCAAGGCGGCAATAGACGAGGCCATAAAAGCCAGGGAAGAAAACGAGGCAAAAACTATCGTCTTCAACTACAGCGGCCACGGTAACTTCGACATGTCCGCCTACGATGACTACCGCCAAGGGAAACTGAAGGACGTCTACCATTAATTCCAACTGTAGGAACCAGCTGCCAGTTGAGGATCAAAACGGCTGCGGGTGTTCTTCCCGGAGCCGTTTCCTTTCCCCGGTGGTATTTGAACGCCAATTCCAGAGCGTTATAATATTCTGTACTAAATTGGAATTGGAGAAGTGATAGTGGTCTTTAAATCTACTTTAACATGATTCTGGATTTTGCCGACCATTCGATAAAACCGCAGGCGATTTCCCGGGCGTGGAAATCGCTGCTTCCGATCTCGGCCTCGCTCTCCACCCTTTCTTCAATT
>CAYZUF010000034.1:0-10020 GCA_964481645.1 uncultured Thermotogae bacterium | reverse complement strand
TTTAGTTATAGAAGCCCTGGAAAGAACCTTCTGCAGGTGGAACTATCTCGAGTAAACGGTCCGAGCCGGTGGTAATTTGAAGGTTGACAATGAATAAAAAGTTACTCATCTTTCGAGGAAAAGACGGAGAGAATTCCCGGACGGTCGCCTCGGAGATCAAGGAGTGGGCCCGGGAAAACGACATCCGTTTTACGGAAACCTCCACCAAAAGCGAGGTCCGCCAAGAGGCGAGGAAGGGGGATGAAGCCGAAGAAGAACCGATTATGCTCAGCCTGGGAGGAGACGGTACCTTCCTCCGGGCCGCGGACCTAATAGCTCCTTACGCGATACCGATCCTGGGTATAAATCTGGGCAAGCTCGGTTTCCTGACCGGCCTCGACTCCTCGGATTTGACTCAGGGTCTGAATCGGGTGTTTGCGGACGGCTTTTCGGTAAAGGAGCTTACCCGACTCCGATGCCAGCTCGACCCTTCCCCGGAAAAGCACGATAACCCGGTCTACACCGCCCTGAACGAGGTGGTTATCTCCCGGGGAGACCTCGCCGGCCTGGCGGAGGTCAAATTGTTCCTGAACGAAAAGAAAGTAGCTTCTTACCCCGGCGACGGCTTGATTATATCCACGCCTACCGGGTCCACCGCGTACTCGCTCTCCTCCGGCGGACCGCTCATTACCAGAGACACTTCCGCCTTTAGCATAACTCCTCTCAACGTTCACAAGCTGGGACTTAGACCGATAATCTGCGGAGACGAGACCCAGATAAAGGTCAGGACCTCCACCCCGGTCTCCATTCAGATGGACGGGAGGGATGTAGGAACCTTATCGAAGAATAAGTCCATCGCGATCGATAAAGCCCCCACCCCCACTCTGATGATCATTCCGGAGTCACGGAGTAACTTTTTCGAGACGGTGAGAAACAAGCTCAACTGGGACAAGGATCGAGGAACCCGGTAAGAGGTTTCCCCGCATGTTGGTCAATTATCCCCCCGTTTTGTTGACTTAGCCCCCGACGATAGTTATTATGAGTTATATGAACTGGGTTATTGCGCTCATAATTTTTATCATAACGTACGTCGTCTTATTCTCGGAGAGAATCGACCGTACTATAGTAACGCTGGCCGGAGCTCTTTCCCTAGTCCTATCCGGAATTGCACTCGGTTTTTATACCCAGCCTGAAGCCTTTACGGCCATAGATTTCGACACGATAACCCTGGTCCTGGGCATGATGATTATGGTCGGTACGATCCAGAAAACCGGTCTAATCGAGTACCTCTCGATCATTATAGCCCAGAAAAGCAAGGGTCGGGTATGGTTACTTCTGCTGGGGCTAGGTGCGTTTACCGCCCTATCCTCGGCCGTCCTGGATAACGTTACAACTATGGTCATTGTGGTACCTACCACGCTATCGATCACCGATTTACTCGGGCTTTCACCTATGCCATTTCTGATTTCTGAATCCATGCTATCGATCGTTGGAGGACTATCTACCTTAATCGGGGATCCTCCCAACATAATAATCGGATCGGCTGCGAACTTGAGTTTTACCCAGTTTGTCACCCACCTGGGCCCGATTGCGGTGGTTGTATGGCTAGTATCCGTCATCTACTTCTGGTTTAAATTCCATAAAACTATGCCCTCAGCCGTCCAGCAGAGAGGGGCTCTAAAGGAAATAGATCCCGGTAGGACAGTGGAAGACTGGAACAACGTGAAAAAAGCATCCGGGGTCATGGTAGTAGTTATAGGACTCTACCTGATACACGGAATGATTGGGTTGCAACCTCAGACCGTGGCCTTCATTGGAGCTACCCTTGCATTGCTTTTAATAAGGCCGGATGTCAAGGAAACGCTCGCCAACGTAGAATGGAGCGTTCTGTTGTTTTATGCTTCTCTGTTTGTACTAGTGGGAGGGCTGGAACAGGCAGGAATAATCCACCAAATAGCCAGGGAATTCGGGGTCGTTGCTGAGAACTTTCCGTTGCTCGCTCCATTGATCCTTGTATGGCTCGCAGGAATACTATCCGGAATAATTGACAACGTTCCCCTTACAATAGCATTAATACCGGTGATACAGGGGCTGGGCAGTATTCACGGAATTCATCTAACCTCTTATTGGTGGGCCCTGGCCCTCGGCGCAGCTCTCGGCGGTTTAAGTTCTCCGGTTGGATCTTCAGCAAACGTGATTACGGTTTCACTGAGCGAGCGAACTGATAATCCCATCACTTTCACCAAATGGATAAAGGTCGGGATACCTCTAACCGCTCTCAACCTAACGCTGGCCAGCATCCTCCTGTTTTTCGGAATGCAAATTGGTTACATGTAAGAGCCTCACAAGGTTGTATCCGTAAACGAGACAGATAACGATGAACTATGAACTCCTCGTTTCCGCCCTGATATTCGCCGGGACGTATTTAGCCATTCTTACCCAACTAAAGTACAAACTTGCCGAGGAAGCCCCGCACCTTGGGGGGAGGTTCTTGACTCAGGTTCCCCGGGTTAAAGTCATTTCGTAAACACTATGAATGCTGCCAGGCCGACGCCAAGTAAAAAGGCTACCAGAGAATGCTTTTTTCCGGAGCCCTTGACCTCGGGCAAGAGGTGGGAGGCAGAGACGTAAATCAGCACTCCGGAGGTAAAACCCAGCAGCAGGCCGAGATCGGAGGGGCCGACTCTTTCAACAAAGGGGAAGGCAACAAAAGCACCGATCGGAGTGGTTAAACCCGCAATCAGGAAGGCATACAACATGGCGGTCTTTTCCTCCACCTTCCCTTTCAACAGGGCTGTATACGTAATAATACCCTCGGCGAATTCGTGAACGATCAACCCCAGACCGGCAAGGACTCCAAGCAGAACGGACGCCCTGAAAGTCACCACGTAGATAATTCCGTCAACCAGGGAATGAATACCGATCCCCTCGATGGCTGTGATTCCAAAAGCGAGGGGATTTTCCTTTGTCCGATGGCGAATGACCCTATTACTGAAAAGCATGAACAGGAAACCGGCAAGAGCCAAAAACCCGGCCTTCTCGTTCTTCTCAAGTGCATTTGGCAAGGACAACATTAGCGGGGTAGAGATGAGCATCCCGGCCGCGAAGCAAATAAAATACGTCTTTGCCTGCTGAGCCCAGTCTCGGAAGCGAAAGATAGTTAGTATGCCCAGACTGTTCACAACCGCGGCGGAAAGTGCAAATCCGACTATCCAAATGAAAACATTTTGGTCTTCCATGTTTCTCCCTCCGTGCCGCTGAGGCCGTTCGATTGGTAAATCCACCAAGATCCAAAAAAAGTCCTCAGCCAAACCCGCGGGGTCCTAGGGCACCTCCCGGAATAGTTACCAAAATCTGCCGGGAATCCCCGGGGCACCCCTTTTCCACGTTTAAAACTTAAGGTTCTGTTCAAATCTTTTATTATAACCCCCATCGCTCCGGGCTAGGTCCTTGACCCTCAGGAGGACTCTCTTGAAAAGTGAAGCAGCAATCCCCGGACGATCCCCCGGGCAATCGTCTCCTGGTAACCGGGATCCGTCAACTTTTCTCTCTCGCCCGGCGAGGTAAGGAAACCCACTTCAATTAAAGCAGAAGGGATTTGGGTATATCGGGTATAGAGACGTTGGTATCTAATTCCCCTGTCCCTTGCGCCGGTTTGCTTGACCACGGAGTCCTGGATGGATTCGGCCATCTTCCAGCTTTCGCTCTCCCGGGGTCTGGTCTTATCCAGAATCGTTTCAACCCCGTGTACATCCTGATCCCAAAAAGTGTTGGCTTGAATTGACAGGTACCCGTCGCTATTAGCGTCTCTTGCCAGTGCCACCCGATCGAGCAGTGGCAGGTGGTCGTCGGAGAGACGGGTAAAGGTAAACTCCAGCCGGGGGTGATGCTTCCCCAGCTCCTTTATCTTCAAAACGATCTCCAGGTTGACGCTCTTTTCGGAGATCCCTTCCACCACCGCTCCCGGATCGTAGCCTCCATGACCGGCGTCAATCGTTATTTCTACCGGCGATCCCTGAAACGATCTCCCGGGTGCAGCCCCCGAAATGGTGGCCAAAAACAGAATCACCAAAGAGGCAACCGTTAATCTGGTCAATTTTGGTAGCATATATCTTATCTTAACCAAAGCATTCCGGATTGCACGGACAAAAGTCAACCAAAAAAGAGCAACCCGTAACTCCTCATCCGTCCCCCGAATACCCCTTTATCTTTCTCCCTCTTCTACGAGGTAGACCTTCTTTATCCCCGCCTCTCCGAGAATATCCTTCAGATAATCTTTCCCGATATCCGCGGAGGGACCGATGATGACTTCCGGGGCAGAGGGCAAAGATGATAGCTCGACTTTGCTCTCCACCACCGGAATCCCAAAAGAGGTGCCCCTCAGAAACTCGAACTCTCCGGGCTCCAGGACCTTGATGGGGTTTTTGTAGTTGTAGAACGTGACCTTGTCTTCGTCCGAATCTTCCCCGTCCTGACTCTGTTCCTCTTCTCCGAAAGACTCGGTCGTGACCTTGATGAGCAAATTCTCCATGTCCTCCGGACTGAGCGGGATGCTTTTAAACTTCGTGATTCCTCCACCCTCCCGGAGCAATCCCGGATCCGGCGGATAAAAGATAAAAGTGGTGGGAGTGACCCTGACTCCCAGCCCCGAAGCAAGCTCTCTATTGGTCACTTCTCCCTGGACCGGTAAGTCGATGGTAAAGGTTTTATCGGTATTAACCAGGGAAAGCACGAAGTGCTGCTCCAGCAGGCTTTTAATCTCCGGCTTGGAGAGGAATTCCTCCTTGAACTCCTGACAGTGCGGACAACCGGGCTGAACGAAGACGAAGACGAACTGTCGATCGAGTATTTTGGCCAGTTTGAGAGCCGTCTCGAATTGATAATTCTGCGCTACTTCCGCTGAGCCCGCTGTGGTTAGCGACAACAGGCTGAGAAGAAAACCCAAGGTCAATAGCAAGCTGACATATCTTTTCACGACCTACTCACCCCGCTCCTTTTGGGAGAAAATATAAAAAATTATACCCAAGATAAGTAAGGGTACAACTAACTGGCCTTATCCGAAGAATAAGTTCCTAAAACCCTCGGGGTCCCGGGGGTAAACTCATCCAGATCGCTTCTGCTTTGAACTAGCTGGATTTACCGAACTGGATCATTTAAAATAACTGGGCATTAACCAAGCAAAGACCAGCCTTGAGCTTTTCCCATTATCAATCTATTAGGGGCAATTGAGATGGAAGGAGACAAAAACCTTTACCTCGAGACCTGGGGATGTCAGCTAAACTATCACAGGTCGGAACGGATCGCTGGCTTACTCCAAGAGTACGGCTATTCTACCGTAGAAGAGATAGCCCGGGCGGACCTGATTATCTTCAACACCTGTGCGGTCAGAGAAAGGTCCGAGGAAAAAGTCCGGGGGAGAATCGGCCAGATAAAAGAAGAGAGAAGGGAGAATAGCCTGCTGGGAGTAGGGGGCTGTATGGCCCAGCATTTAGGAGCAGATTTACTCGATTCCTCCGCGAGGGTCGATTTTGTCTTCGGCACTTCGAACCTGAGGGAGATCCCCCAACTGGCCGACAGAGCCAGACAGGGAGGCCCGACCGCTTCGATCACTGCCCCGCGTGGCTTCGAAGACTTACCGGTCCTCCGGAGATCGGATTATTTTGCCTGGGTAACGATAGCAGAAGGATGCTCCAACGCCTGCTCCTACTGCATAGTACCTCACGTGCGCGGCCCTCTGCGCAGCCGTTCTCCGAAACGAGTCCTCTCCGAGGTAAATCAATTGGTAGAGGAAGGTTACAGAGAAGTCCAGTTACTGGGGCAAAACGTAAACGCGTTCGGAGAGGATCTGGAGGAAGAAAAGACAAACTTCGCCTGGCTTCTGGGGGAGGTTGCCGCTACGGGGATACCCAGGGTAAGCTTTACAACTCCCCACCCTGCCGACCTGGACGAGGAGACCCTAAAAGTAATGAAGGATAACCCAAATATAGTTCGTCACCTACATCTTCCGCTCCAATCCGGCTCAAACAGGGTCCTGAGAATTATGAACAGGAACTACACCAGGGAGAGGTACCTGAAGTTAGTCGAAAAAGCCCGGGAAGTCGACCCCCTGATAAACGTCACCACGGATATTATCGTCGGTCATCCCGGGGAAACCCGCGAGGACTTTCAGAAGACCCTCTCTATAGTAAAGCGGGTCAAATTTGGTTCAATTTACGTTGCTCAGTTTTCTCCTCGCCCGGGGACTAGGAGCGCCTCCATGGACGACCACGTGCCCACCCCGGAGAAAAAGAGGAGATTGAAAACGGTCCTATCCAAACAGAAGGAATACTCCTCGGAATACGACCGTCAGTTCGCGGGAAAAGAAGTCGAAGTCCTCGTCGAGGGTCCAGCTCGAGAGGAAGGGAAAGTCTACGGAAAGAACCAGTTCGGAAGGACCGTCACTTTTGAGGGTGACGAGTCGATGAAGGGTAAATTCAAGCAAGTAGCAATCGACTCCGATAATCACGGAAGGCTAACGACCATCCATGAAGGGAGTGTAACAGATGATTCTGACAGTTACGTTAAATCCAGCCTATGATCTGATCTACTGGGTAAGAGAAATAGAACAAAAAGGAGAAACCCAACTCTCCCGCGCTTTCCGAACCCACTCCAGCGCCGGGGGAAAAGGTATCAACGTCTCTATCTACCTGGCCAGCGTGGGGATCGAGAATATCTCCATGGGACTGATCGGGGGTCATACGGGTCGAGCAATAAAGAGGTCGCTCAAGGAAGAGGGCATAATCACCAATTTCACCTGGATACCCACCGAGACCAGGAGCAACGTGGCAATCCTGAAAAAAGGTCAGGAGGACAGACCGATCGAAGTAAATAGCGAGGGGCCGGAAATTTCGGAGCGAACTTTAGACCAGTTTCTGACCCAATACGAGACCATGCTGCATCGGGTCTCCTGTGTGGTCCTATCCGGAAGCTTACCCCCGGGAGTGCCCAAGGATATCTACCAAACACTCGTCGAAAAAGCAAAAGACAGGGGAATCAGGACGGTAGTAAACACCGGAGGGGATTACGTGGGACCGGCGGCAAAGGCGGGTCCTTTTCTGATAAAACCGGATATCAGGGAAAGGAAAGAAGTAATGGGTGAAACTTTGACGGACAGCCAGTCAATCATCGACGTGGGGAGGAAAATCCTGGAATTCGATACCAAATACGTCTTGCTTTCTCACGGACTTGCCGGGGATATCCTGGTAAGCAAGGACCGGATCTGGAAGCTGGAAGCAAACAGAGAGGAGTTGACCGTGAGAAACAGAGTCGGCGCAGGGGACAGTCTGGTGGGGGGAATCATCTACCAGCTAGAGGAAGGTAAGCCGGTGGAAGAAGCTGTGAGATACGGGTTGGCAGCGGGGATGGCCAGCGCGGAAGTCTATCAAAAAATCTGCAGGGACGCTTCCCTGGTACAGGCCCAGCTCGAACAAATCTCCCTGAAAGAAATGGGTGACTACCAGAAATGAAAGTAAAAGACATCATGACGAAGGACCTGACCGCCGCACGAGAGAATCAAACGCTAAAAGCACTGATTTTTTTACTCGAGAATAGCGAACTCTCCGGAGTTCCCGTCATCGACGAAAAGGGAATCGTAGTCGGTTTCATCTCCGAACGAGACGTTATCTCGGCCGCTCTGCCCAATTACTTCGAAATGCTGCGCACCGCCTCGTACCTTCCTGACATAAACCAGCTATCCCGAAGGCTGGAGGAAATCAAGGGCGATTCCGTTTCCCAATACATGGTGGAAGACGTAATCACGGTGGACGAGGACGAAGAAGACATCCACGTTGCCGACTTGATCATCAGGAACGAACTCAATCGAGTTCCCGTGGTCGACAAGGACGGAATGCTTACGGGAATAGTTCAGAGAATCGACCTGCTGGGGGCTTTACTTTAACCCGAAACCCTTAACTTTAACAGCGAAAGGAGACTCCCGATGAGACTGAGTAATTACTTTTTGCCCACTCTAAAAGAAACACCTTCCGACGCAGAAATGGAAAGCCACAAGCTGATGCTCAAAGCCGGGCTCATCCGCAAGGTAACGGCCGGAGTATATAATTACCTGCCCCTCGGATTCAAAGTTCTAAAACAAATCGAAGAAGTAGTTCGAGAGGAGATGAATCGGGCGGGCGCCCAGGAGATAAAGCTACCTATCATTCAGCCCGCAGAACTCTGGGAAGAAAGCGGGCGCTGGGAGGACTTTGGCCCGGAGATGTTTAAACTCTCCGACCGGAAGGAAAGGAAGTTCGCCCTGGGACCGACGCACGAGGAAATCATTACCGACCTGGTACGAAACGAATTAAACTCCTACAACGACCTCCCTTTGACCCTCTACCAGATAAACGACAAGTACAGGGATGAAATCAGGCCCCGCCACGGGGTAATGAGATCCCGGGAATTCCTGATGAAAGACGCTTATAGTTTTCACGCTTCGCAAGAAAGCCTGGACCGGACCTACGGGGAGATGTATCAGGCCTATGCCAGGGTCTTCGACCGACTCGGTCTGGACTGGGTTGCAGTGGAAGCCCCAACCGGACTAATGGGGGGTAGCTATTCGCAGGAATTTATGGCCCTGGCCGACGAAGGCGGGGAGGAGATCGTGGTCTGTAACGGATGCGACTATTCCTCCAACATCGAGGTGGCAAAATACAAAGTATCCAACGACGGGGAAGAAGAGGACTTCGCCCCCCGGGAAGAAGTAGAAACTCCGGGAATGGAGACTGTGGAAGAGGTGGCCAGCCATCTGGGCATCCCCCGTCAAAAGGTAGTAAAAACTTTCGTTTACAGGACCGACGACGGTCCGGTGGCGGCGCTGGTGGGAGGAGAAGACAGGGTCGAGGAGATGAAACTTATGAACCATCTGGGAACGAAAAAAGTGGAAATGGTTTCTTCCCAGGAAGAGATAAAGGAGATAACTGGCGCCAACTTCGGTTCCATCGGCCCCGTCGGTCTGGATATCCCCGTATACGCAGACCTGGACATCAAGTCCTTGATTAACTTTACCGTAGGGGCAAACAGGGACGGTTATCACCTGAGGAACGTAAACTGGAATCGGGACCTTTCGGACGTCGATTTCCTAAATTTGAGGAGGGTCAAAGAGGGCGATCGCTGTCCGGACTGCGGGTCGGAGCTCAAGTTCCATAGGAGCATAGAAGTGGGCCAGATCTTTCAGCTCGGAACCAAGTACTCGGATAGCCTGAACGGGGTATTTCAGGACCGGGAAGGAAACCTGAACAGCTACGTTATGGGTTGTTACGGGATAGGGATTAGCCGCCTGATCCCCGCAGTAATCCAGCAAAACTACGACGACCGGGGAATTAAGTGGACCCAGGCCGTTACGCCTTTCTCCGCGGTTCTGCTGGTTCTGGGACCCGAGGGGGGAGAGTCCTCCGAGTTGGCGGAGAAGATTTACAGGGAGTTAGAGGGTAAGGACCACGAACTCCTCCTTGATGACAGGGAAGTCAGCCCGGGCGTCAAGTTCAACGACGCGGATTTGATCGGGATTCCCGTTAAGGTCATCGTCGGCCCTCGAGGATTGGCTGAAGGAGTCATCGAGGTGGAAACCAGAGGGGGAGAGAAGGAAAAGGTGAGCATCGAGAAGAAAGAGGTCGAGGAAATAGGGAAAAAACTGGAAAAAGTCATCTCGGTGAAGGTCAATTGATCCCGGGAGCATCAGCAAAAGCCAGGAACGACGTGAATATATCCACGATCATTCCCGCCTACAACGAAGAAGGGCGAATAGGGTCAGTTCTTCACGCTGCAGGAGATGCAGAGTTCGTGGACCAGATAATCGTCGTAGACGATGGTTCCACTGACGAAACCTCCAGGGTAGTTAAAGAAAGCGGCGTCCCGGCCACCTTACTACAGCTTCGGAAAAATACCGGTAAAGCCAATGCCCTGGCCCGGGGGATAGAAGAGGCTTCTTATTCGACCCTCCTCTTCCTGGACGCGGATTTGATCGGACTCAGATCCCAACACGTGGACAAAATGGCCCGGAGTTAT
>CAYZUF010000033.1:0-10039 GCA_964481645.1 uncultured Thermotogae bacterium | reverse complement strand
ACAAGTTTGAGAATATGGGAGCCCAGCTGGTCAAAGAAGTTGCCAGCGAGACGAACGACGCAGCCGGGGATGGAACCACCACAGCCACGATTCTGGCTCACGCGATACTGGAAGAAGGATTCAAGAACGTAGCGGCAGGTGCTAATCCGGAATACCTGAAACAGGGAATCAAGCGGGGCACCGAAAAGATAGTCGAAGAACTAAAAGGCAAAAGCAGAGATCTTTCCACCAAGGAAGAGACGGCTCAGGTAGCGACTATCTCCGCCGACGACGAGGAAATCGGACAGATCATCGCCGACACCATGGAAGAAGCCGGAGAGGACGGCGTCATCACCGTAGAGGAATCCGAGGGTATCGAAACCTACTACGAGCTCGTGGAAGGGATGCAGTTCGACCGAGAGTACCTGTCCCCGTACTTCGTAACCGACTCCGAAAATATGGAAGTCGACCTCGAGGATCCCTACATCCTGATAACCGACCAGGAAATCAAGAACGCCCAAGACTTCGTGCCCGTGCTGGAGAGGATCGCTCAGACCGGGAACCCCCTGCTGGTAATCGCCGACGACGTAGACGGCGAGGCCCTGACCACCATGGTCATTAACAAGATCAAGGGAACCCTGGACAGCGTAGCGGTTAAGGCGCCCGGTTTCGGGGATCGCAGGGACGCACAGCTTGAAGATATAGCCACGCTTACCGACGGCCAACTGATAGCTGAAGATCTCGGAATGGAGGTAAGCGATACGACAATAGATATGCTCGGGCAAGCAGAAAGGGTCCGGGTAACTGACGAAGATACGACCATTATCGGAGGTAAAGGCCCCTCGGACGCAATCAAGGGTAGAGTCGACCAAATCGACAAACAGATCGCCACCAGCGATTCCGACTACGACCGAGAAAAGCTCGAGGAAAGGAAAGCGAAACTGGTAGGCGGAATCGCGGTCATTAAAGTCGGTGCCGCGACCGAGACGGAACTGGATGAGCGGAAAACGAGGATGGAAGACGCCCTGGAAGCAACTCAGGCCGCTGTAGACGAAGGAATCCTACCCGGGGGAGGCATCACCTTGCTTCGGGCCGCCGAGGCAGTCGATGAACTCAACCTGGACGGAGACAGAGAGGTAGGTGCACAGATACTCAAGAAGGCGGTCAAAGAACCCGTCAAGCAGCTGGCCAGTAACGCGGGCCACGAAGGAGCGATCATCGCGGAACGATTGCTGGAGAAAGAAGAAGGAATTGGATTCGACGTGATACAAGAAGAGTACGTGGACATGGTTGAAGCCGGCGTTATCGATCCCACCATGGTAACCAGATCGGCCATTCAGAACGCCGCTTCTGTCGCCAGCATGCTGCTCTCAACTGACGCCCTGGTAGTTGAGGGAGAAGACGAGGACGAGAGCGGCGGCGGTGGCGCACCCGCTGGCGGTGGCGCACCCGGCGGCGGCGGAATGCCCGGCGGCGGCGGAATGCCCGGCGGCATGGGTATGTAACGGATTCTTTTTTCCACAAAGTAAGTACTATTCCCGCAGCAAGTCCCGAGCTTGCTGCGGGTTTTTTATTTTTTCTTTTTCCGGGGACCATTTTTCATATAATAAAGTGGGCGTTAACTCGAACCGACTTCAGGGAGGTTCCCGGGCCGGTTCTTAGATTCCCCGAATTCAGCTTTCTCCGCCCTTAACGGCAAAAGGGGGAGTCCAAAACCACGAAGCCAAAAAAGCGCCAAGGATCTACATGAAAGACGATTTTACCTCATCCACGATTAAGTCTTTAAACGAGGAATCCCGAGAGCGGGGGAAGGTAGCTCTTGTTCTGGGAGGAGGAGGCGCCCGAGGATACGCCCACCTTGGGGTGGCCCAGGTACTGGAAGAGGAGGGTCTGGAACCCGATTTAGTGGTGGGCACGAGTATGGGGGCGATCATCGGGGCTGCCGTCGCCAACGGAGCCAACCTGGACGGAATGATCAAGGTCCTGAATCGCCTCGACGTAAACAAAATTCTAAAGATTTCCAGGGAAGGCCGGAGAGAACTGGAAAAGGCCATCGGAAAATCTCTGGTACGGGAAATCGGGGTCCGGAAAAGACGTAAGGATAGTTCGTCCTCTACCCCCGTCAAACTGGCCAGACTATTTACGTTTTTCAAGCTGATGACCAAAAACTCGAACATCGAAGACCTTCCCCTGAAGTACGCGGCGGTAGCTACGGAGCTGGAGGAGGGCAGAGAAGTCGTAATCAAGCAGGGTAAAGTATTCCGAGCCACCGCAGCAAGTGCCGCCATACCCGGATTCATCCCCCCGGTGCGGATGAACAATCAAGCACTCATCGACGGAGGGATAGTTGACCCCCTTCCCATCTTACCCGCTTTAGAGATGGGAGCCGGAGCGGTCCTGGCCGTGGACGTAGGCAGGTCCCTCGAAGGAAAAGGGGACCATAGCCCGCTTTCTTTACTTTACAGGTCGGATCAGATCAGAAGGCTGGAGCTTACCAGGACGAAGAATTCGATCGCTTACAACCAACTTGGGGACAGATTGACGATCCTTGACCTCCCCGTCGACGATCTCAACTGGCTGGACTTCAACGGAGTAGAGGCGGGTGCCTCTATTGGCAGGACGATAACCCGAGAAAACCTGTTCCGGGTAAAGGAGATATTCGACAGCTGCCGGGAATAGTGGTTCTAACGATTTTTATTTTGAAAAGTAGATACGTGTCGCTATAATTCCCCTATGTTCTCTTTGCTCCTAACAGAAAAAGAGGCGCTCTCTCCCGAGGGAATCCCCTGGGGGTCCTCCCCGGGCGATCGTACGTTCAACCTTCCTTTAATTACGGGAAAACTTACTTTCGTTCTTTACCCGACCGAGTCTTACTTCCGACCTCAAAACTTTACACTCCAAAAGGGGGACGAATGACCAATCAAATTAACGGCAAGAAGAATCCGGTCAAGGCCTACTTCGACGAGATCGGCGAGCGGCCTCTCCTGACCAGAGAAGAAGAGGTCCAACTTGCTCAGAGAATTGAGGAAGGGGACGAGGCGGCCAAAGAGGAACTTGCAGTAGCCAACCTCCGGCTGGTGATCAGCATCGCGAAAAAATACAGAAACTTTGGGCTCTCCTTTCTGGACCTGATCCAGGAGGGGAACGTGGGACTGATGAAGGCCGTGGAGAAATTTGATTGGAGAAAGGGATACAAGTTTAGCACCTACGCAACGTGGTGGATTCGACAAGCCATTCTCCGAGCCATCACCAACAGGTCTAGAACGATCAGGGTTCCCGCCCATATGAGCGAACTCATCCGAGATATAAACAGGGTGGAGCGAGAGTACATTCAAGAGCACGGAGAAGAACCCAAGGTAGAAGACCTAGCGGAGGAACTGGACGTATCTCCGGAAAAAATCCGTCACGCAAAAAAGACGGCCCAGCGGACTACTTCGCTGGACAAGCCTCTTAGTAATGAAGGTTCCGACACGGGCGTACTGGGAGATATAATGCCCGATAACAACCTGCCAAACCCGGAGGAAGAATCTCTCCAGACATTGCTCAAAGAACAGCTAAAGCGGTTACTTCACGAAGTGCTGACGGAGAGGGAAAGGCGGATCATTCAGCTAAGGTACGGGTTGGAAGACTATCACCCGAGAACCTTAAACGAGGTGGGCAAGGTCTTCGGGATCAGCAGGGAAAGGGTGAGACAGATACAGAAACAGGCGATCAACAAACTAAAAAGCCCGAAGGTGAAAGATCAACTTCGGGCCTATCTGGAGACCTACCAGATCACGTAGTTACCCGGGCTAAAGTTCCACTCTTACCGGCTAAACCAAGATTTACGCGGATTCTTCCGGTGGGCTCCCGGGTGAACCGTAAATAAGGCTGCCTTCGCTATCCTTTTGATTGCCCTTCGTTTGGTGAGTTTTCCATTCCCCTTCCACCAAAACCATGGAAGCGTATCCCGGTTCCCCGTCGGAGGAAGTCCCCGCCTTCCAGCCTTCACTTCCGTCTACCACCTGGACTACCTGGCCCTTATCGTCCTTTAAGCTCAACTCCTCCCCGGAATTCGACAGCGAGCCCTTGAAAATTAAGTCCGCCTTCACGGAGGAAACCGCCTGGTCATCCGTTCTCTCGAGCAGAAGAACGCCCCCCGGATCGATAACGCTATCCGTCACCCTCACCGTATCTCCTTTCTCTTTTCCCAGGTGTATTTTTGTATCCCCCCAGGCGATAACCCAGCCGGCGAGGTCCATCTTCTCTTCGGTGAGGTTCCTCAACTCGATCCACTCGTCAGCCCAGCTCGCCTGAGTACCGGACCAGGCCACCTCACTAATCACCACCGCGGACCCGGTGCTGGCCCATCCGAGACTGACGGTCAAACCACAGAGTAAAAGGGAGACCAACAGAGATTTGGTCGCGACTTTGATCATGTTTTCACCTCGCGTAATATTTGGGATAAGTGAGTCCGACCATTAACAACTAAGAGGTAAACTTAGTATAAATCCGGTGGGAAGGGTTATCTATAAATTGAATTAAACTAAAGCTTAATCCAAACTAAGGAAAAGATTGATCCTATTAAGGGTCTCGACAAATCCCGCCCAATACGGCCCGGCTGCGACCGGGCCCGGAGAAGACCAAGAACGAGATACCTCGGAAAAACCACCCTCTCCAACCGTTGATTTGGGCTGAACCGATAAATATAATTTGCCCCGTTCCAGAGGTGGAAAGATGGAGAACTTGGTTATTGTAGAGTCACCGACGAAGGCAAACACGATAAATCGATATCTGGGGTCTAAATTTGACGTCCTTTCGTCCAAAGGCCACGTCAGGGACCTGCCGGAAAGGGAACTGGGCGTAAAGATTGAAGACGGCTTCCAGCCCAAGCTGGTCGTCAACCAGAGAAAATTGGTCAAAAAATTAAAGAAAGCTTCGCAGGATAAGGAGAACGTCTACCTGGCCACGGACAACGACCGTGAGGGCGAAGCGATCGCCTTTGACCTCTACGAGTTGCTCAGCGAAAACGGGAGTGGACCGGGAGAAGACGCCAAATTCAAGCGAATTATATTCAACGAAATCACGGAAAACAGCATAAACGAGGCGCTGACCGAGCCCACGAAGATAGACCTGAAGAAGGTAGACGCCCAGCGAGCCCGCCGGATACTGGACAGGTTGGTCGGTTACCTGATCAGCCCCCTCCTATCCAAAACGATATCCGGAAGCAAATTCGAAGGTTTGAGCGCCGGCCGGGTTCAATCGGTGGCCCTAAAATACATCGTCGAGCGGGAAGAGGAACGAGAAAGATTCGACCCCAAGGAGTACTGGGAGGTCGCGGTAGAGCTATACAAAGCGGAGAAAACCTCCTCGTTCCCGCTAGAACTGAACAAGATAGACGGAGAAAAGCCGGATATCGGGAGCGAAGCCGAGGCCAAGGACGTAGAGGCCACTCTAAACGAGGAAAAGTTTACCGTTTCCAGCTTAAAGGAAAAGCAGACCACTCGCTCCCCCCTACCCCCGTTTATCACTTCCACCATGCAGCGAGCCGCCTCTTCGGTGCTTTCCTTCACCCCGAGCAAGACGATGAGCGTGGCTCAGACCCTCTACGAGGGTGTGGAGCTGGACGAAGGGGTTGAAGGATTAATTACTTACATGAGGACGGATTCCACCCGGGTAGCAGGGGAAGCCAACCGGTCCCTGAGAAAATTTATCAAGGGCGAGTTCGGTTCCGACTACCTCGAGGACGAGGTCCGATACTACAGAAAGAATAGCGGAGCGCAGGACGCTCACGAGGCAATCAGACCTACCGACGTTCGTCGCCGACCGGAGGCAATAAAAAGCCACCTTTCATCGGATCAGTACAAACTCTACAAGCTAATCTGGGACCGGTTCGTGGCCACGCAAATGAGCGAAGCCAGGTACGAGCGTCGGAAAATCGACGTCGAAGCGGACGGGTACCTCTTCAAGACCTCCGGAAGTAAGCTACTCTTCGACGGATTTCTGAAGGTTTTGAAGCTAAAGCCGCTCAAGGACCAGGACGTAGATCTACCCGACAACCTTCAGGTCGGGGATCGTCTGAACCTTAAGGAGGTAGAACTCGAGCAGAATTTCACAAAACCACCGAGCCGCTATTCGGAGGCCGGCCTGATCAAAAAATTGGAAAAGCAGGGCATAGGTCGGCCCAGTACCTACGCCAACATCATCTCCACAATCCAGAAGCGAGATTATATATTGAAACGGAATAGTTCCTTCGTCCCCACCCTGCTGGGTTTCGTGGCCGTAGAATTCCTCGACCGGTACTTCCCGGAGATCGTCGAGCCCGACCTTACCGCCAAGATGGAAGAGGCGCTGGACCAGATCAAAGAAGGAAAAACCACCAAGGAGAAGACCCTGGCCAGCTTTTATGCCCCGCTGAAGAAAGAACTCGACGAGGTAGAGAACTCCCTTGAATCGAACGAAAACGACTTTCAGATCCCCACAGACGTGGATTGCACCAGCTGTGACGGCCACATGAATATAAGGTACTGGAAGGGGTCCCCCTATCTCTCCTGTTCCTCCTGGCCGGAATGCGATGAAAAAAAGAGCCTCCCCTCCGACCTCTCCTTCACCTTCCGGGACGGCCGGGTACTTATCGCCGACGAACTGGAAAAGAAGAAAGAGGAGGAAGCGGCACTGGGGGAAAAGGAATGTCCGAAGTGTGGCTCCCCCATGGAGATTAAACACGGCAAGTATGGGAGGTTTTACGCCTGTACGAACCCGGATTGCGAGGAAACCGCCTCCATATCATCCGGGGTCGAGTGTCCCAGATGCGGCGAGGGGGAACTCGTGGAACGTTATTCTCGGAGAAAGAAACAGACATTTTACGGTTGCAGCAATTACCCGGACTGCAAATTTACCACCAGCAAACGACCAATCAAACGATGTCCGGCCTGCGAGTCGGGAGTCCTGGTCGAGTCCGGCGACCAACTAGTCTGCACTAACAAGAATTGCGATTACCAGGAAGAGAATAACTAGACCGGCCCGGGCCCGATCCCCTTGCTTCCGGGTCGATTTGAAAGGTTCAGCTTCTGGGCTTACCCTTACATAAGAAGAAAAGGAGGGGTGGGCGAGCGGCCAAAACCGCCGGTCTGGAGTACCGGTGAACCGAGAGGTTCCGTGGGTTCAAATCCCACCCCCTCCGCCATACCCATGCTAGGTGGGAGTTAGCGGTCCCTGTTATCCTCAATCCGCTATAGAGGAGCCGATATACCTGCTGAGGGATTGATTACTTGGGACTGCCTTGGGTAAGTGGTGCCGACGGCTGAGTCCTCTGCGGCACAAGTCTATCAACCCCGTCAGGCCCGGAAGGGAGCAGCGGTAAGTAGACCTCTGTGGGTGTCAGGGGGGTGCTTGGCCCGAGCTAACTGCCCCCGTAACGCCAGGTAAACAATTTCGAGGCAGGTTGCATGGGTTATATCAGCCCCGATGGACAGAGGGGACTTAACCGGGCAGCGGCGACATCTTGACACCACGGTACAGGACCACTCATCGGTGATTCCATGCGAACCTTCTTCTGTCTGGAACTCCCGGAACAGGTAAAGAAGGAAATAAGATCCACGGCCGATTCTATCCAAGGCCCGGCGTACGTAAAGTGGGTTTCCCGGGAGAACCTCCATATAACTCTGAAGTTCCTCGGTGACGTAGAACAAAGGCAAATCACCGAGATCAAAACCCAGGCCAAGAAATCGGCCTCCCAGGTCAATCCCTTTGAGATGACCATCGACAAACTTAGTGGCTTTCCCAACCCCGGATTTCCCAAGGTGATCTGGCTGGGATCCTCCTCACCACCCCCCGAGATCCACCGTCTCAACGAAGATCTGGAGACAAGGATGGAAGAGATCGGATTCGAAAAGGAGAGGCGGGACTACGTCCCTCACGTGACCTTGGGCAGAACCAAAGACGAGGACGAGACGAAGATCGAAGAGCTGGGGACCGACCTACAAAACCTGAAGCTGGACTCAAACTGGCGGGTACCGATCGATCATCTAACCCTGATGGAAAGTGAACTAAGGTCGAGCGGACCGGAATATACTCCGGTCTTTGAACTGGATCTGGGATAATTCGGTTTGAGCTATAAATATCTGGAACACGGGGCCGACATCGGTCTGGAAGCGAAAAGTCCCACCCGGGAAGGAGTATTCAAGGAAGCGGGGAGAGCCCTGTTCAGCTTGATGGTAGACCTCTCGGAAGTCGAAAGCCGAGAATCGATACGGCTGAGGGTAAAAGGGTCGACTCCGGAGGACTTACTATATGAATGGTTGAGCGAGCTGGTTTCCCTCAGTAACCTACGAAATCAGGTCTACGGGGAATTTCCGGAATTACGAATCGAGCGGGCAAACTCCCAGTTTATCCTTGAGGGGGTGGCCAGCGGCGAAAATATAGATCCGGAGCAAAGGGGCCTGGGAACGGAGGTAAAGGCAGTCACCTACCAGGGCCTGAAATTAAAGGACGAAGGCGGCTTCTGGAAGTGCAGATTCGTAGTGGACGTGTAAAAACCCTTTAAACATCATGACCGAACGAGAGTACGCAGTAAACAAAATTGGCAACTACGTCTGGGAAATCCCCGAGACGGGGGAGATGAGGGTGCCGGGCCGTCTCTACGTCGACGAGCAAACCGCGAAGGAACTGGTCAACGAGGCACGGGGCGGGGCGGAATGGAATGCCCTGGATCAGGTTATTAACGTAGCCTCCTTACCCGGGATAGTTAAGGCTTCCCTCGGGCTGGCCGACATCCATCCCGGCTACGGGTTTCCAATCGGGGGAGTTGGTGCCTTTGAGAAAGAGAAGGGGCTGGTGGTGGCCGGCGGAGTGGGCTTCGACATCAACTGCGGCGTTCGCCTCCTGCGGACGCCTCTAACGGCCGAGGAGCTGGAAGAGTCGAAGGAGGAGGTTGCCAGTAACCTCATCGAAACGGTTCCCGCCGGGCTGGGATCGGAGGGGGAAATCGACCTCTCCGTCGAAGAGATCAATCGCGCCCTGACGGAAGGGGCTCGCTTCTCGGTGGAGCGAGGGTACGGGTTGGAGGAAGACCTGGAGTATATAGAAGAAAACGGAATGATCGAGGGAGCGGACCCGGAGAAGGTCAGTCGCAGAGCCAAACAGAGGCAGTTCAAGCAGATTGGCACCCTCGGTTCCGGAAACCACTACCTCGAGGTCCAGGTGGTAACGGAGATATTTGATTCCGCGGGGGCAAAAGCCTTCGGTCTATCCGAGGGCCAGGTGGTAATTTCTATCCATACCGGATCCAGAGCCCTCGGCCACCAGATAGGTCAGGATTACCTGAAGAAACTCGAAGAAGCCAGCAAGAAATACGACCTACCCATCATGGAGAAGGAGCTGGTCTCCGCCCCGATCGATAGTCCCGAGGGTCAGAGGTACCTGAAGGCGATGAGGTGCGGGATTAACTGCGCCTTCGCCAACCGCCAGGCTCTATCCGGCCTGGCCAGACGGGCGCTGGAGCAGTCCATCGGATTAAACAGGGAAGAGGTAAGGACGGTCTACGAAGTGGGTCACAACACGGCGAAATTCGAGCGTCACCTGATCGACGGAGAGGAAAGGGAACTGCTGGTCCACAGGAAAGGCTCCACCAGAGCTTTTGGTCCGGGCAGGGAGGAATTACCCCCTTCTTACCGGGAAGTGGGGGGACCAGTCCTGGTCGGCGGGACGATGGGCACGGCTTCCTACCTCCTGCACGGCTCCCGAAAATCGATGGAGGAGACCTTCGGTAGCGGGATTCACGGCGCCGGCCGGGCCATGTCCCGGAAAAAAGCAAAGTCGAAATTCTGGGGAGAGGACGTGAAAAAGAGGTTAACCGAGGAGGGAATATCGGTCAAATCTCACTCCTTCCCGGGTCTGGCCGAGGAAGCCCCGGGTGCCTACAGAGACATCGACCAGGTAGTGGCCTCGGCCCACCGGAGCGGCCTGACCCCGAAGGTAGCCAAGCTGAACCCACTGATAGTGATCAAAGGCTAACCAGCTACCGGCCTCACCAAAACTTGCCGAGGAAGCCCCAGGGCTTGCCCTGGGGAGGAATCGGCTG
>CAYZUF010000032.1:0-10407 GCA_964481645.1 uncultured Thermotogae bacterium | reverse complement strand
TGTGGTACGTAGAAAGCAATCAGGTAGGCGTCGTAGGCGGCCCCAGCCCCGAATTTATCGGCAATAACTATATCTCTGAACAGGCCAAAGAGGCGGGAGACCGCAGTGGCGCCGGCGATAATGGCGATATCCCGGGCGAACCGCCTCATGGGGATCTGGGAATCAGCGCCAGGCCGACCGGGATCTGCCTATTACCTCCTACGGATTCGATCCTGATTCCGTCCCGGTATATCATCCCGGCGGAGGACCCACCGTCCAGGGCAATGGCGTTTTCTATATCCAAACCCGACTCGTCAAGTAACTCGGGCAGATCCTCCAAACTTACTCCCGGATCGGAGACCACGATAAAATAAAGTTCCCCCTGGCCGGTATTGGCCAGAACGGTCCGTCTCGCTCGAGAACGGACCAGAGCACCGTCCCGGGTAAAGTTCTCCACTTCCAGATTTAATACCTTTCTCCCGTCCTTGATTAACAGGGGCCCTGCACTGACGGCAGCTCGCAGGAGGGGGACAAACGGCTCCATGGTCCAGTCGAATTTGACCTGATCCCCTCTGTTGAAACCCCGCAGGTTTCCCTTCTGATCACCGGTGGCCACTACCAGGGTCCCTCCGGAGCGGATCCTGGCTTCGGTCCCCGGCGGCTTTGCCCGGACCTGGCCATCCTGAAGTCGGAGGCAGAGTTCGGAGCCACTCAGGTTCAAGCTATTCCCGTATTCACTCGTATAGACGACCAAATCGTCGGTTCCATAGGGTCTATTCAAACCCTGAACGGGGATATCCTCGCCGGGGGTCCGCAGGAACAGATCCAGGTCCGGACGGAAAAACCTCAGGCGACCGAAGTAATCTATACCCAACGCTGCCCGGTTACCCCAGTCACGAGAAAGCAATTTCCCGTCCTTGATTACCAGACCTATCGGAGTCAACGTTCCGGGGTCGAAAAAATTGGCGTTCAAGCCGGCCACTCCAAAATTATCCTGAATCAATTTGGACAGCTTTTCCCCGGACCCTACGCCGCCCCCCGCGAGAACCGGAACCAAGCGATAATTCTCTTTCCAACCCGAGACCTTGAGGTAGTGGAGGGTCTGTCCTTTGCCGTCGGCCCGCAGCCTCATCCTGTTGTAGAAAAAGCTGTGGCTGGAGATGAGATTTGGTTCGGAGGGCACCGTCGGTTTATCCCCTTCTGCCCGGCCCAGCTGGAGGCTAAAATGGAAGCCGGACTCCCCCCGGTCCGATTCTATCGAGGTATTGACCCCCTCCTTCAAGCCCAGGGTCAGAGTCAGCTGATCGTTTTCTCCGGGCTCCAGGGATAAACGCCGCAAATAGGAGGAGTTGGAGGAGATCGAAGGCCCTTCCAGGCCCCGGACCCGGACCACGTTGAAGAACCTCAACTTCAGTTCTCGGGACGAAGATTCCGGCCGGGAAAAGTTGACAAATCTGTCGAAGTTGAGGGAGATTTCTCCGGGCCGAGCGGAGAAGGCAACCAGCTTGGCCGGAGTTATACTAACTTCCGCCTTCCCCCCTCTATACTTGACCTGCCCCCCCAGCTCCTCAACCAGCAGATTCAGATCGACGAGAGTCTCTCCGCCGCTACTGACCACTTCGTCACTGGCCAGGTAGAAGGAATTGGTTTTTCCCCATTCGACGACGTAACCGTTTTCCTTTCCGGGATCCACGCGGGCCCCGAACAATCGGGCGGCTTCTTTCAGTGGGACAAGCGACTGGCCGGCGGATTTTACTACCTCCAGGCCCTCCAGTCTCTGGCCGTTCAGGACGACCGAGGGACTACCGCCGGAGAGGAAAATTGCGGAGGTTACCGCGACGGCAAATGCGGCCAGTACCAGCGCCCTCGTGACCCCTGAATCCATTTAAGGTTGACTCCGGTAGATAGTTGAAAAGGTAAGCTTACCCAGATTAACCTTCCAGCTCTTCTTCCTCTTCCGTCTCCTCTTCCTCCACATTGACTTTTACGTTGGCGTGTATCTCCTCGTAAAGCCTTATCTCCACCCCAAACTGGCCCAGCTCTTCCAGCCCTGAATCAAGTCCCACGTCCTCCGGTGAGAGTTCAATTCCCGTTTCTTCTTTGATCGAACTGACGATATCTTTCTTCCGGACGGAACCGTAAAGATGCTCTTCCTCCTGAGCCTTTCGATAGAAGACCAGCGATAAACCCTCCAGCTCGTCGGCTCTCTCTCGCGCCCTCTCTCGCCTTTCTTCCTTTCGCTTGCTAATTTCTTTTCTGACTTTTTCGTACTGTCTTCGGTTCCCCGCCGTCGGTTCCACCGCCAATCCCTTGGGAAGGAGGTAGTTCCTTCCGTAACCGTCTGCGACCTCGACCACTTCTCCAACTTCTCCCAGGTCCTCTACCTCTTCGGTCAAAATTAGTTCCACTGGTTCCACCCCTAAAGATTATCTAATTGTAAACACGGTTAATCAAATCGAACGCTAGCGCAGAAATCCTGATTGCTTCTCCAAATAGAGGAAAAGCTTAATAATTCTACAACTCAACCGAAACATGTTCAATGTTCGGAGAGGATAGCCGGGGGGAGGTATAAGGTAATAAGGTAAAGCCATACCTCCGGGACCTACCTATCGACTACTCCCACCCGCGAGACGGGAAGTTAATCGCTACCGGAGAGATCTACCATAAGCTCTTCGGCCTTTTGCTTCGCAATGTAATTGACTAGAGGGTATTGATCTCCCAGACTTTTGGTCAGGACCTCTCCCAGGAGATCCCGGGCCAGCTCCTCCTTCCCCCGCTTGAGGGCGAAATATTTGGCGTAGGAAGAGTAATTCTCCAGACATCGGGGAGCAAGCTCAACTGCCCTTTCAAAATGGTCTCGGGTCTTCTTCCAGCTGAAGCCGTAACGATGTACTTGAAGAAAGGCCAGTCCCCGACTCAGCAATTCAGCCGAGATCGACCCCAGAGCGCGATGGGCTCCTCCTCCCAAGTACCCTTCATTCAGCTCGAGGACGCGACGGTTAAGGGCAACCAGGGCGGGTAGATCGCGGAGAGACCCGATGACACCCTTCTGCTCGTCCAGGCGACCCAGGTTGGCCCCGGTCCAGAAGAGGGCTGGAACGTCGTGGACCGACTCGGGAATTTGCTTTAGCGCCTTAAAACCCTCTTCTTCGTAGGTCCGGGCAAAGTCCCGATTATTCCTCAGGCTTTTGAGCCCGTACTCGTAGCCGGTCCGATAGGCGGAGGTCCTTTCCTCCACCGTACTTAAATAGGCCTCGGCTAAGGTAAAATAACCGAGGGAAAGTCGATTCAGGGCGTAATTGTTATCCGGATCGACGGAGAGGACATCCCGGTAAATACGGAGGGCTTCCCGAAGCTGTTCTTCGGTGCGCGTTTCGAACCGGGCTTTTCTGGCCGCCCGATCACCCCGCTCGATCAAATCCTGAAGAGAAGCGTCCCCCGGACTCGCTTCCTCCGCCCCTGCCGGGGAAAAGAAGGATAAAAAAGTAAATAGCAGCAAAACCAGGCAGCAAAACGGCCTCTGAAAATTAATCATAGTCGGAATCACGAATTTTCGTCAATTATACGGGGGAGACTGACCGGTGTAAACGGAGCCGGAGTCTCGACGGGAGGAGTCTGCGGGGTTCCCCACCTAAACGGGAAGGAGCCGGTTAGAGATAGCCCTCCCGTTTAAGGCTAACTTCCCCGTACTTACCCACGATCACGTGATCAATCAGGGTTATTCCCAGCGTCTTCAGGGAGGATCCTATTTTTTCCGTCACGTTGATGTCCGCTTCGGAGGGATCCGGATCTCCGCCGGGATGGTTATGAGCGAGGATTACTCCGCCCGTATTCTGCTTCAGGCAACTTTTGGCAACCTCTCTGGGTTCGATCTGTACCTCGTCGAGCGAACCCATAAATATGGTTTCTTCATCAATAAGCTCGTTCGCGTTGTTGAGATGTAGGACCCTCAATACCTCCCTTTCCAACCTTCTCATCTCCGGGTTCAGGTGACCGATTACGTCCTCCAGAGCAAATATCTTCTCCCCGGGGGATACTTCCTCCCGGGCAAACCTCTTCCCCAGTTCGAAGACGGCAAGGATCTGACCTGCCTTTACCTCACCAACCCCTTCATAATCCTGAAGTTCCCGCAAGGTAGAGTTAGAGAGGTTATCCAGATCCAAATCGGTTAGGATCTCTCTGGCCACTTCCAGGACGTTCTTACCTTCCACTCCGGACCGAATCACTACGGCCAGTAGTTCGGAATCACTCAAATATTCCGGACCGTGCTGCTTGAGCCTCTCCCGGGGACGATCGTCCGGAGGCAAGTCGCGGATCCTGTATTTTACCATCAGTTAAACGTCCTACCAATCAATACCGGGATGATTCCCTCGATTCCCTCTTCGCTAATCAAGGAACCCGATCCCTTACCCAATCAAGAAGGGTGAGGGCCTCAGCCAGGTCTTCCTCTACCCCCAACTTACCAGGGAGCTCCTCCCGTCTCAGTTCCTCTATTCCCTCTTCCACCGAGACTATCTTTCTTCGGGCATCTTCCTCCTGACCTTCCTCGAAGAGCCTCAGGGATTCCTGGAGGTTCCGTATGAGCAGATTGATTTCTCCAACCAGGGACAGGCCCTCCGCTAGTTCGTCCATAAATCCCCCCTATTCCGGACCCTCGCCTCCGGAGTCCGTCCCCTCCTCCAGGTGCTTCTTCAACTCGTCCAGCACCCGGTACTTGATCCGGGAGACCTGGCGCTGGGAGGTTCCTATCTCCTCACCGATTTCTTCCTGGGTCTGGTCCTCGTAGAAGAGACCATTGACTACCTCCTGCTGGACGTCGGTTAACTTCTCGATTGCCTCGGCAATCCTTACCTTGAACTCCAGGGGCAAGTTTTCCTCGTGTTTGCTCTTGATCTTCTCGTAGTCTATGTACTCCGGGCGAGGATCCGACTCCCTCCTCTCCCTGTCGATGGATACGTAAGTCATCGCATCCCTCGCCTTTAGAACCTCTTTAATCCCCTCCTCCTCGATATTCAACTTCTCGGAGAGATCGCTGACAGTAGGGTATTCACCCGTCTCCTGGTAGAATTCCTCCTGGGCCGTTTTAACCTTCTTGTTCAGCCTCTTTATCCATTGAGGAATATGAACCGATGGTTGGTTATCCCTGACCTGGTGCCTGATCTCACCCTTGATCAGATGGGTGGCGTAAGTAGAGAACTTTGTCCCTCTACTCAAATCGTAATTCTCCGCCGCATTCAACAACCCGATGTACCCGGCCTGTCTCAGATCCTCGAACTCGAGACCGGAATGGAGGAAATCTCCAGCTATGGATTTAACCAGGGGGATATTTTGCTGAATCAATTTATCCTTGAGCTCGGCAATCCGATCCTTAAGTTCTTCTATCCGGGCATCGCTCTCGGATTCCTCTACTTCCTTCTCCAGCTCCCTTATCTCCTCGAGAATCCCCTCGTTCGTCTCCTCCGGATCTCGCATAATTTGCCCCCTTGTAACCGGCCCTGCTATCCCGTTATAGGCCGGGAGCTACTTTCCCACACAAAAATCAGAAAATACCCTGTCCAAAATCTCCTCGGAGAGGTCCTCTCCCAGCAACTTCCCAAGCTCCTTCCGGGCTTCCCTGATATCCAGCTCCACCAGGTCCACCGATCTACCGCTCCGTATCGCCCCTACCGCCTCTCCCAGGCTAACTTTGGCCTCCTTGAGGAGTTCTTTTTCCCAAACGTCCAGCAGTACAAGACTCTCGTCCTTACTAACTTCTCCTCCCCAAACCAATTGGATAAGGGTTTTCTCAAGGTCCCCGAGGCCCTGACCCTCTTTGGCCGAAAGTTCGATCACGTCGGCCCACCCGTCACTTTCCATTGTATCCACTATCGCCGACCGGGGCAAATTATCGACGAGATCTATCTTGTTCAGGACGAGGACCGTCTTCCGGGGATCTACCTCCCGGGAGATCATCAGGTCCCCTTCCTCAACCCCGCTCTCCGCGTCGACCAGAAGGAGAGAGATATCGGACTCCCGACCCTGTTTCTTTGCCCGTTCGACTCCCTTTCGTTCGATCTTCGTTTCCGTTTGCCTGATACCCGCCGTATCCGTTATTCTAAAGGGAATCCCGCCAATTTCCAGCTCCGCTTCGATCGTATCCCTGGTAGTACCCGGGGTAGCACTGACGATAGCTCGCTCCTCCCGGAGCAATCTGTTCAACAGGGTTGACTTACCCACGTTGGGTCTGCCCAGAATTGCGACCTGGTGACCCTCCTTGAGTATCCTGCCGTCCCTGCTATTCGCGAGGAACTGATCCATTCGCTTCCTGATATCGGCTAATTTCTCCTCCAGCTCGTCCCGGGGAACGACCGACTCCTCGTAATCGGGAAAATCGATCATAGTCTCCAGCTGGGCCAGCACGGAGGTGAGTTCGTCCCTGGTCGACTCCAGAAACTCGGAAAACCGGCCCTCCAGCCTATCCACGGAAAGTTCCAAAGAAAAGCGGGTCTTGGATTCAACTATATCCTTGACGGACTTGGCCTGATCAAGGGTCAACCTACCGTTCAGGAAAGCCCGCTTCGTGTACTCGCCGGGTTCGGCCGGCCTCCCACCTCCGTCCAGGACCAGCTCCAGAGTCTCTCGCAGGGGAACAATTCCCCCGTGGCAGTTGATCTCCACTACGTCTTCCCTTGTATATGTCCCCGGAGCTCGCATGACCGAAACCAGTACTTCGTCCAGTTCCCTCCCGGTTTTCGGCTCCCGGACGAAGCCGTAGTGGAGAGTATGAGAATCGACCTTGGCCAGGTCAATACCCGTTGGAGACCTAAATATACCATTAACGATCTCTACCGCCTCGGGGCCGGACAACCTGACAATCCCTATCCCGCTCTCTCCCAGGGGAGTGGATATCGCCGCGATAGTCTCTTCTTGGGTCATTACTCTCTGGGCCTGATGATGATCCTTCTTTCTTCCCCCTCACCGACGCTGTAAGTCTCCACTCCCTCCACCTCGCCCAGGGCGACGTGGACCCACTTCCTCTCCACGGGGGGCATGGGGTTCAATCTAATCTTTTTTTCCTTCGCCCGTGCCCTTTCCGCCGCCTCCAGCGCAAACTTCTCCAGGTTTTTCCGCCGGCTAAGTTTTACGCCGTTGACATCTATCTGAACGTCCTGGTCCAGATTACATTGCCGCTCTAGCAGGACCTTCACCAGGACGGAAAGGGAGTGGGCCAGGTTTTCCCTATCTTCGGAGAAAAAATCGGACTTACCCTGGACGTTGACGTAAAGCTGGTCGGGGGACTGAATTTTGACCTGGAGATTAGGGTGCTCTCCAATCAGGTCGAAAAAACCGTTGAGGTAGGAAACTACTTCCCGCTCGACTTGATCCTGTTGATCGTTCATCTCTCTCTGAGCTCACCTACGTTTCCTCCGTCTCTCCGCGCTCCATCTCCCAGTTGATAAATGCCTGCTGGCCTATCATGAAGAGCTGTGTCAAGAAGTAGTAAAGCCAGAGTCCGGCGGGAAAATCCCGGAGAAAAACTCCCATGAACAAGGGAAAACCGAAAGTCATCAACTTATTCTGACTCCCGCCCCCGCCCGGGGTCTGGGTCATCTGCTGCTGGAGGATCATGGTCCCTACGGTCAGGACAACAAGAATGTAATAAGGGTCGTGCATACTCAGATCGTTGAGCCAGAGGAATCCCGGAGAGATGTGAATTGCCTCCGCGCTGTACATGATCGCCCGCCAGAGGAGGATCAGGATGGGCAACTGGATGAACATGGGAAGGCAACCGCCCATCGGGTTTACCTCCTCCTCCCGGTAGAGTTCCATCATCTTCTCCTGCTTTTTCTCCCGGTCGTCTTCGTACTTCTCCTGGAGCTCTTGGATTCTGGGCTGTAATTCCTGCATCTTAGCCATGGACCGATACATATTGCGCATCAAGGGATAAAGTAGGACCCGGATCAAAACCGTAAATAGAATTATCGCCCAGCCGTAATTCCCGGTCAGGTGGTAGAGTTGATTGAGAAACCCGATCACCGGGACCAACAGCTGGCTAAATATCCCAATGTCGTCTATCTTCTCCAGGCCGACGTTGGAAAGCAGTACGTGCCGGCGCCGCCCGGCGAAAAGGGAAAAAGTAAAACTTTCCGAGGACTCCCCCTCATCCAGGGAGATAGTGGGCAGATTGACCCCCAGGTTTCCCCCGGCTACGTAGGGAGTAACTCCCCTATCCACACCGGTCGTCTCTTCCCCATAGGGGGTTCCCGTCTTCAGAAAGAGAACCAGATTGTTCCCGAGGTAGCCGACTCCTCCGAAACTGCGATAGGAACCTTCCGCCAGCTTGCCGTTGCTAACCTCGCCGTCGAAGAGGAACTTGGTGGTAGGGTCGGTCAGATGATTGACATCGCCGTCCTCGGCCGATTTTGTCTGAGATCCGATAAACAACCTGGCCTCCTCGCCCAGATCGACCGCGGCCCCCGATTGGTTCCTGATAGAGAGCGAGAGTCCGAGGGTATAGTTCGGATCGTTGTGTATGGTATACGTCTTTTCGATCCGGAGTCCGTCCCTGTTGCCAACAAAAGTCACTGGAAGCTGGTCGGTGTACCTACCCTCCGGAATTTCTACCCGGTAGTCCAGGCCCCGGTCCAATTCTCCCCCGATCCAAAGCTCTCCCGGGAAACGAACTCCCTCCAGGTAGGACCGCTCCATGGTTTCGGGATCGACAGTAGTCCCCGGCACTAATTCGGCTCTTTTGGTTCTAAAGGAGGAGAAATGGAGAAAGATACTCTTTAAGGCTCCCCCCGACTCGGAAAACAGATAATCCGCCAGCTGGGTCCTTACCCGGATGGTTCCCTCCTCCGGGTTCCGCGTAACCTGGATTGGTTTTTTGTATGCCGCGGCCCTGGCGGGGACCGGGCCAGAGAACAGCTGAACGAAGACGGCCAAAAAAACAAAGATGGTCAACAGAGTCGCTCTTTTCTTGGACTTAAGAAGCAATATGGTTCCTCCTCGAACTCGGAAAAATGTCGAGTGGATTTTAACTAACACGCGGTCCTATTTCAATTGACCACAGAGGTAACCCGCTGGACAAAGGTGGGATGAGTGGGACCGGGCTGGTTGCAAGGGAGACGGGGCGTCAAGTACACTAATTTTATGACTATTAACGTAGAATCATTGACTCGGCAACCGGTAAAATACGGCTCGACCATTCGATCGAATCCTGCTAACAAACTATGTTTACCGGACTCATAGACGACATTGGGGGCTTCGTCAAATCGAACGGAGATCAGTTTACCTTCTCCGCTCCGGAAGGGGGATTAAAGGAGCTGGAGATAGGGGGAAGCATCAGTATAAACGGGGCTTGTTTGACCGTGGTTAAGCTCGACAAAGAGCGGAACCGCTTCTCCGTGGACGTTTCCGCCGAGACCAGAAAGAGGACAAATATAGGTAGGTTAACCCCCGGCGACAAGGTAAACCTGGAACTTCCACTGGAGGTTTCCGGCCTGGAAGGCAGGCTTGACGGACACCTGGTCCAGGGACACGTAGACACTGTGGGCAAAGTCGGCAAGATTACGAAGCAGCGTGAGAACCATCTGTTCAGAATCTCGACGTCCCGCGAATTTGGAAAATACCTGGTAGACAAGGGAGCGGTGGCGCTCGACGGGGTCAGCCTCACCCCTTACCGGGTGGCGGGAGGGACGTTCACCGTTTCCGTAATCCCTCACAGCTTCGAAAACACGACCCTCCGGTTCAAACGAGGGGGCTCCCCGATCAACGTTGAATTTGACATCCTGGCCAAATATATTAGAAGCAACCTCAAGAAGGATTGAAGCTTTAACTGGAGACATTAGGAGTCAAAACGATGAGTCTCGATTCGATAGAAGAAGCGATAGACGCAATCAAGGCAGGAGAAATCATAATCGTCGTCGATGACGAGGAAAGGGAAAACGAGGGTGACTTCATCATGGCGGCGGAAAAGGCCCGGCCCGAAGATATCAACTTCATGGCCAAGAAGGGGCGGGGCCTGGTCTGTCTTCCGATGAAATCGGAACGCCTGAACGAACTGGAACTGGATTCGATGGTCGGAGACAATACTTCTCATCACGGAACCCAGTTCACCGTCTCCGTGGACGCCAAAGAAGGGATATCGACAGGCATCTCCGCCTACGACCGGGCGGAAACGATCTCCATTCTGGTGGACGAAGAGAAGGGTCCGGAGGAACTGGTTCGCCCCGGGCACGTCTTCCCCCTCAAAGCCGAACCGGGAGGGGTACTCCACCGAGCCGGACACACAGAGGCGGGGGTCGACCTTGCCCGGATGGCCGGTCTGTACCCGGCGGCCGTTCTCTGTGAGATAATGGACGAGGACGGAACCATGGCCCGCCTCCCCACTTTACAACAAATTGCCGACGAACACGGGTTGAAAATAGTATCCATCGGAGATTTGTT
>CAYZUF010000031.1:0-10700 GCA_964481645.1 uncultured Thermotogae bacterium | reverse complement strand
TCGAAGAAGCGGGCGTTACACCTCCCAAGAAACTGGAAAACGCCTGGAGCTGGGAAGAATTCATGAGCGCCTGCGATAAAGTCATGGAGACTGGCGAAGTGGACGCGGCCGTGGACCTCAAATGGGAGTACAAGGGTGAATGGAAGACCTATGGGTATTCTCCGGTAGTCTGGTCCAACGGAGGGAGGTTAATTAGCCCCGACGGCCTGAAAGCCGAAGGGTACCTGAACGGACCAAAGACTGTTGAAGCGCTGGAGGCCATTCAGGAGTTGGTTGAGAAAGGCTACGCGAATCCGGCCGGACCGCCTCAGCAGTTCCTTAATGAGGCAACGCCTATGGTCATCGTCGGAAACTGGATGTACGCGCCGTATAAAGAAAAATTCGGGGACGACCTCGGTCTGACTTACTATCCCGGTATGAAGAAAAACGTCACCGGAAGCGGGTCCTACACCTGGGGCGTATCGGAGCAGACGGACAATCCCGAAGCGGCAGCGGAAGTACTTAAATGGATCGTAAAGCCGGAAAGTATACTGATAATGACCAAAGGTGTGGACATGGACGGCCAGAAAATCTCTGCTGGAAATTCGGCACCTCCGGCCAGGAAGTCGGTCTACGAACACTTCCCCGAATACACCAAGTACCCGTTGGAGATCTTCACCACCCAGCTCGAGGAAGGCGTTGCTCACGCTCGACCGACAACCCCTGTTTACGGTACACTCACGAACGAGTTCCGTAAAGCCATCAACGACATAGTCCAGGGTGCTGACGTCCAGAAGGAATTGGACGCTGCCGCGGAAGAGGTCGACGAGATACTTGAGGAACGCGATTACTACGGCCTGAAATAACTAATTTCATAACCCCGGCCGAGGTCCGTATTCCGGGCCTCGGCCACTTTTTATACTACCATGAACAACCTAGATAGAAGTACCCGAGAGTCGCTGACCGCTTTTGTGATGCTTTTACCCGCTTTGTTAGGACTGGGTCTGTTTCTGTTTCTACCCTCGGTCTCAGCTGCTGTCCTCGGATTTACCAACTACATTCTAGGCCCCATCGAGACGGAGTTCGTCGGCCTGCACAACTTTCTCCGGATGTTCGGTGATGCTACTTTCATCAGGTCGATGCTCAACACCCTCTATTTTGCTGCCCTAGTCGTCCCTTGCCAAACGTCGCTTGCTCTGGGTCTTGCTCTCCTCGTGAACAAAAAAGTGGCTGGTGTCAATTTTTTCAGAGCGATATACTTTTTCCCCGCCATAATGGCTTTAGTTGTTATCTCAGTGGTCTGGGCTTTGCTACTAAACCAGGGCGGAGTAATAAACGGGATGCTAGGTAAGATTGGAATCGGCCCCATTCCCTTCCTCAACAGTTCCGCGTGGGCCATGCCCTCGATAGTTCTAGCTTCAATCTGGCAGGGCGCCGGTCTGCAGATGGTGATCTTTCTTTCGGGCCTGCAGGCAATTCCCGAGCGGCTCTACGAGGCCGCGGAGATAGACGGGGCGAGCGCCTGGCAGCAGTTCCGACACGTAACGATTCCCCAGCTCAGACCGACAATAATGGTGGCGGTCGTAATTACCACCATCCTCTCGTTCAGGCTCTTCGTCCAACCTTTCATAATGACCAGAGGCGGACCCGGTGGGTCCACACAAACAATCATAATGTATATTTACGATAAGGGGATCGGGGACTTTAGCCTGGGCTACTCTTCCGCCATGTCCTTCTTCCTGTTCCTGGTCGTGCTGACCATATCTCTCGTTCAGCGTAGGTTCCTCTCAAGGGGTGAGTAAGGCAGATAATGAGTAAACAAAGCAGGCTCAAGAAAGTGGGCCTCTACGCATTAATGGTTCTGCTTGCCGTATTCTTTCTCTTCCCGCTGATCTGGATGATTTCCGGGTCTCTAAAGGTGGAAACACAGCTCTACGCCGACCTGGATAAATTGACCACCTTCCTCCCGGTTCCTTTCACCCTGGATAATTACCGGGGTATGTTCGCCAGGACCGATTTCTTCCGGTTCCTGACGAATTCGTTTATAATCACCGGATCAACAATCTTACTCGGGCTGGTGGTAAATTCGCTCGCCGGCTACGCTCTGTCCCGGCTGGAGTTTCCGGGCCGCAAGCTGGTCGACGGGTCCGTTCTGGGCCTGATTGTCGTGCCTTTTGAAGCGATATTCGTGCCCCTGTTCTTGATCGTGGACTGGCTGGGGGGATTGGACACGTACTGGGCCCTGATACTCCCCTTCGTAGCTGATCCGTTCAGCATATTTCTCTTCCGTCAGTTCTTCATTCAGGTTCCGGATTCCGTTGAGGAAGCAGCTTATCTGGACGGGGCAGGTTACTGGAGGACCTACCTTCAGGTAGTTGTACCTCTATCCAAACCCGTCTTTGCCACCGTGGCGATCTGGATAGGGCTCAACCAGTGGAACAGGTTTCTCTGGCCACTGGTGATAACTTCCGGCAAGGCTAAACAGCCGCTATCAGTCGGGCTACGGGAGTTCTTCACCAATCCGCCGGTCAACTGGTCCCAAATCCTTGCTTTCTCCAGCTTGATGAGCATACCGATCCTGTTACTTTTCCTCGCCTTCCAGCGGCACTTCTACAAGGGAGTGGCGGCTCAAGCCGGCGGAAAGGGGTAACAGAAATCGGATAACGTGAATCGGAACGAGTCCCATTATCGAGAAAGCTATCGGCCTCGGTATCACTTTACTCCCGAGGTCAACTGGTTAAGCGACCCCAACGGACTTGTCTATTACCAAGGAGAATACCACCTTTTCTACCAGCATTACCCTTTCCGGCCCCTATGGGGACCAACCCACTGGGGACACGCGGTGAGCCGGGATCTCGTTCACTGGGAACAGCTTCCTCTTGCCCTCAAACCGGACGAGTTGGGATATATATTTTCTGGAAGCGTGGTCGTGGATCGAAGCGACTCCAGTGGTTTTTTCGACGGAGGATCCGGGCTGGTGGCCATCTATACGAGTGCCCGGAAAAGAGGAAAGGACGACTACCTACAGCGCCAGAGTATCGCCTTCAGCTGGGATCGTGGAAGAAGCTGGGAGAAATTTGAGGGGAATCCGGTGATTGAAAATCCGGGCCTGGAGGACTTCCGGGACCCAAAGGTTTTCTGGTATGGGGCGGAAAGGAAGTGGGTAATGGTGGTTTCTCGGGGGCAGCAGGTAGGCTTTTTCGAATCTCGCAACCTAAGGGAATGGACTTTTCTGAGTGAATTCGGCAGGAATTTTGGTTCACGGCGAGGAACCTGGGAGTGTCCGGATCTTTTTACATTGTCGCCGGGACGGGACCTGGAAAAGTGGGTGCTGGTGGTGGGGGACCAGTTTGGAGGAGAGGCCGGAGGCTCCCGAATCCAGTACTTCGTCGGTGATTTCGACGGGAGCCGCTTCACTCCCGACCACCAGTCGACGAACGCTTCGTGGGTAGATTACGGTCAGGACTTCTACGCCGCTCAGACCTGGAACAACCTCCTTGAAGAGCGGCGGCTGGCTATAGGGTGGCTCAGCAATCTCCATTATTCTGAAGCCATACCTTCCCAGGGGTGGAGAGGGGCCATGTCAATCCCTCGAGAGTTTGATTTGGCCCGGGATTCCGAAGGGTTTCGATTGGTCCAACATCCCATAAGCGAGTTAACACGGCTCAGGAAGGAGTCTCACAATTGGAAAGGACTGAAGATCTCCGAGGATTCACCCTTTTCTCCGGACCTTTCAGGCGGCAGCCTGGAGATCAACGTGGTGGTACAACTGGGCCCCTGGAGGGAATTCGGCCTTAGGTTGAGAAAAGCTGGCGACCAGGAGACGGTAGCCGGGTACAGTGCCGAAGACCGTGAGCTATTTGTGGATAGGACCAGATCCGGGAAAACCGATTTCAGCCAACACTTCCTGGGCAAGCACGTTGCCCCGCTTGAACCCGACGGGGGCAGGGTCGAGCTGGAAATCTTTCTGGACAGGTCCTCGATCGAGGTCTTCGGAAACGGGGGAAGAAGGACCATCTCGGATTTGATCTTCCCCAAGGCCGAAGGGAAGGAACTCGAGCTATACGTGAAAGGAGGGGAACTGGCGGTTCCCAGCCTTGAGATTCACAAATTAAGCTCCATATGGAGGTAAAGAACCCCACCACAGGGCGGAAACACTCCAGCTAGCAAAGGCAGATTTTGATTTTCTCCTCTCTATCAGCTGATCTGAAGCCGACAGACGGACTTGCAATTTACCCCTGGAGGCTTTATATTTACATAGTCTGCAATATAGTAACATTAGATAGTACTTAGAAGTTTAGTAATATGGATACTTTTGTTAGTAGTATGGCTGTACCCAGTACTTCACAGGCTTCAAGAGCAGCACGCTCTACCTTGTTTGAGGTGATAAGGGCAGTCAAATCGTGGCAGACAAGGAGGGTTTTTTATATTATGGCTACAGGAACAGTCAAGTGGTTTGACGACGACAAAGGTTTTGGCTTCATCGAGCAGGAAGACGGCGAAGACGCTTTCGCTCATTATTCCGAGATAGCTGGCGATGGTTACAAATCGCTGTCAGAAGGTCAGGAAGTCACGTTCGACCTTGAAGAAGGCGAAAAAGGACCTAAGGCACTTAACGTAGAAATTGCGTAACGATTCTACTCTTAAGTTAACGACTAGAATACGTTAATATATTGGCCACGGGTAATTTCAGTTACCCGTGGCTTTTTTTATTTCCCGGGAACAGTCAGGGGTCTCCGCGGGCCAGGAGATGCGATGACAGTGTTTTCCCGGATAGAGGTTATCCCCGCAGCCCGGAACGAGGTTACGTGGTCTCCGAAAAAAGTCAAGAACCCCGCCACAAAGGACGGGGCTTGTAGAAAAACACTTTCACTAAGTACATTGATCGTTTACAAAAGAAGACCCAGCACCCAGCAGTCAATTCGGAACTGGGGTTGTATCTGTACCGAGTATAAACGCGCAGGGCGAATTGACTGCTGGGTCCCTCATACTAAATAAGTTAACCAGCCGATTCCGCCCCGGAGCAAGCACCGGGACTTCGTCGGCGAGTTTTGGTGAGTCAACTGATGAGCCAAGTTAGCAGCAACAAGGCCGCCCCTTCTTACGGACCTGATGCGGAAATTGCCAACTCAATTACCCACGGGATCGGAGCTCTGGCCAGCATAGCGGGCCTGATTATGTTATTACTCCGGGCGGTCCGGCTGAACGAGGTATGGACCCTTGTGGCGTTCACGATCTACGGCACCAGTTTAGCGCTACTCTTTCTTGCTTCGACCCTTTACCACTCCTTTTTCCATACTGGGATAAAGTCGGTCCTTCGGGTCCTCGACCATAGCTCGATTTATCTTCTGATCGCGGGTACCTATACTCCATTCACCCTGGTCAGTCTCCGGGGAAGCTGGGGATGGGCTCTGTTTGGAGCTATCTGGGGGCTGGCTCTGGGAGGAATCCTGTTCAAGAGCTTTTACCCCCAACGTTTTCCCAGCACGGAGACCGTGACCTACGTCTTAATGGGCTGGCTCTCGCTGGTAGCCCTGCCCAAGTTACTGGCCTCGCTCGGTCTGGGAGGTCTACTCCTCCTGATCGTCGGGGGGATAATTTATACCCTGGGCGTAATTTTCTACGCCTGGAAGGACCTACCCTATAGCCACGCGATCTGGCACCTCTTCGTCCTTGGTGGGGCGACCTGTCATTACATGGTGGTTTACTTCTTCGTGGCTCCAAACTGAGCCGAACCCATCTACGCAACTTCCGGGCGGCAAACTAAGGGTCGCTATTTGCAAAATATCACCGGCTTTAATTATCCTATTTTGACTGCACGGGCGTTGCGGTTTTAAACGACCAGCACAGATCGGCACCTATTTTGGATCCGGGGGTTATATGGAAGTCGAAAGGTCTCTCACTATCGACGAGATATTCCAGAAAGTAAAAGGGTACGATCTCGTCCTGACCGCCGAGGTATCGCTTGCCGACGCGTTAAACAACCGGATTGAAAACCCCCGGGTCGGGAAGCTCGCCTATACCCCGAAGACCCTCGTTTACCGACGGTTTCAGAACCGGGAGCTCAAATCGGAGAAGGAGCTCTTCCTGGAAACTATCCGAAATACAAGTTTGAGCTGGAAAGAGGCCTCCCACCTGTTGCGGGAAATAATTCGCTTCTGGGAGGAAACGGGAAGCCTGGAAGGAGTTCTGGAGGGGATAAAGTTCGACCGGAAAAAGGCCCGCTCGGTCCTCCAGATAGTCGGGGATAGGAACAGCATCTACCGGGAGGTGGAGGACTTTCGTCTCCCGGAGGATCGAGATATCTGCGTGGTGGGCCGCTACCAGTTCAACGACCTCGATCTATCCGTCCTTCCGGAAAGCTACGACCAAGTAGGCTTGTTCGAGAACGAACGGAGGTCCCTGGTCCCTTTTCAGGTTTACGATTCGGCAAGCCAGCTAGTCGGCGCAACCCTGGACAATATACTCCAACTTGAAGAGGAAGAAACGGCCGTAGTCGTCCACCCGGAAAGCATATACGACCCCCTGTTGCGTTCCTACCTGCGTCAGGCAGAGATAGAATTCCAGGCCACGGAGCAATTACAGGATTCGGAAAGCCTGAGAACGCTGGTCCAGCTCTTGACCCTTGCCCTCCGCCCCAGCAGGGTAAAGCTCAAAGAGGCCGAGCCCGTCTTCAACCAGCTGGGGGTCCCCACACCGCCGGAACGGGAGGAGGAGTATCTGGGGAAGACGGATCTCCCCGAGATGGCCGAACTCGCTGAGCTTATCCAGGGTTCGGGGGATCGGACCTTCGGCGAGGTGGTCGGGACTCTGGAGGAGAAGGGCCTCCAAGTGGAGGAGGACCTCAAGGGTACTTTCCGGGATCTGGACCTGTGGGAGAGTCCGATCGATCCGGGCAAGCTGAACGATCTGAAGTACTACCTGGATAGCTTTTCGCTCGAAAGGGAGCAGAGTCATAAAGGCCTGCTGCTGGTCAACCCGGGTGCAGTTGCCTATATCGACAGACCGGTTGTCTTCTATCTGGGAATGACCACCCAGTGGGATCTCAACGTGGAAGAGAGACCCTGGCGCGACCTCCAACAGGCCCGGATCAGGAACTTAAATAACTTCAAGGCTCTCCTGCAAAACGGGCAGGAGCAGCTTTACATGGTCCAGTGTAAGAGGATGAATAGGCCGGTTACCCCCAGTACTTATTTCAACGAGCTGTGCCCGGAGATAACCAGCTTCACCGATGGAGAAGAAGGCGAAGACTTCGTGCTTCGAGATAGAGTGGGGCCGGAGGAATCTACTTTTAGCTCCGACCACGTAACCATCAAACCGGAACCGGCCAGCACCATCAGCCAATCCGGCCTGAACACGCTCGTCTACTGTCCCCGGGACTATTTCTTCACCCGTCTGGTGGAGGAACCCGACAGGGACTACTTTCGGAAGGGGACAGTTTTTCACGAGTTTGCCGAGTTCTACGCGGTCCATCCACAATTCGTGGAGGAAAAGGGGATGGAAACGTTCCTCGATGCGATGGTGGAACGGATGAAACCCATCGTAGAGGAGGTGGAACTTCCCGCTCTGCGGACGGAGTTTCGTCTGGGAATACGGGTGCTAAAACAATACTTCCGGGATCAGGAAATACCCGGTCGGGCGGAGAAGGGTTCTCAAGGTTATGAACCGGGCGAGGGGGAAAACTTCCTGGCCAGGAAGTTCGGTCGGAAGATAAACAGAAAGTTCACCGAAATGTTCTTCCTGGACCAGGAGCTGGGAGCTCACGGGAAAGTGGATTTACTGGCCGGGAACGAGATAATCGATTTCAAGACGGGGAGCAGAAATACCGCCGGTCATATAGTGAGAAATTCGAACGTCGACCTATTCGAAGGAAAACCCGACTTCCAGGCCCTGCTCTACCTGGCGCACCACCGGCGATTCTTTCCCGGAGAAGAGCTCAAGTTCACCTTCCTCCACGTACTCGAGGAGTTAGGTAATCTGCTGAGCGGGGAAGTCGAACTGGACGATTACTTCACTACAGTTACTTATTATCCCTGGACCTTCTCCGAGTACTTGCCCCGGGGAGAGGTCTACGACTACCTCAACGACTCAACTACCAGGGAGAAATTGCTCGAGCCTCTCGGTCGGGAGAACTTCCTGCAGGTCGTCTCCAGCCTGGATCTTAGCCCCGGCGATTTCTACTCCAGGGAGGCCGCAGTTTCCCACCGGGAAGAATTCGAGAATCTCTGTCGCGACCACCTGGACGTGGGGAGGGGAAAGGACCTCACGGAGAAACAGCTGAAGAAAGCAACCGGATCGATCCTTCGAACTTCTCTGTACAAGTTGAGGACCGAAAACTACTTCAAAGAGGACGTGGAGAATTTCGAGGAATTCCTGACGGAGACCCTCTCCGACCTCAACGCGTGGCGGGGGACCAGGTTCCCGGTCGGAGATAGCGACCTGAAGGAAGTTACATGTAGCGACCTAATCCTGGCGGGTGAAGGGAGATGAGCCCCGAACCGAAGGGTAATCAGAAGAGACTGATCGAGGAGACGGAAGGATTGTATCTGGTCGACGCCGGAGCGGGAACGGGTAAGACTTTCACCGTATCCCGTCGATACGCCGAACTGCTCAAACGGGGGACTACGCCGGACGAAATCTTCCTGGCCACCTTTACCGAGAACGCTGCCGAAAATATGCGGGAAGAGATCATCAGCTACTGTAACTACGACCTCTCAGAACTTCGAGAGGCACCGATATCCACCTTCCACGGCTTCTGTCAGAGTCTGCTGATGAGAGACGGTCTGGAAGCACCAGCTGCGCTGGGACTTGACGACCACATCACGGGAAATACGCAAACTCTCGCCAACCCGGTCCAGGAGGTGCAAGAATTCACGAACTTCTACGGCCAGTTTCGGGACGCCCATCCGGAGTACGAAAACTTTTATCGAATAGTCTACGATCACTCCCACCTGCTGGACCTGATAAAGTCCCTGGCCGCAAAGGGGATATTTCCGAACAGAAGCGGTTGGTACAGAAACGGCCGAGACCAGCTGGTCGGGAACTACGAGGAATATCGTGAGAAGCTGGGAGAAGTTAACGATCCCCTGCCCGGAAAAAACGGTCCCAGACAGTCGAAACTGCTGGGCAGGCTAAATAGTATGCGAGGTAAAACCTTCGAACCGGAACGGGCAAGAAGCAAACAGGAGCTCAGGTCGGACCAGCAGGTAGATCCCGAGGCCATGCGGGAAGCCTTCAACGAGGAGCGAGGGGAGCTTTTTCAGTTCATTCACGATCTTTACTACGAATACGTGGGCTACGCCCTGGGGCGCAACTATCTCAACTTTTCCTTCCAGCTCATGTTTGCCTTCGTTCTCCTCATGGAAGATCACGAACTCAGGGGGTCCAGTCAGTTTGAGTACCTGATGATAGATGAGTTCCAGGACACCAACGAAATTCAATTCAAACTATCCCTGCTCCTCTCGGAAACCGGGAATATCCTGGCCGTGGGCGACTGGAAACAGAGCATATTTGGCTTTCAGTACGCCTCCGTCGAGAATATCACCGATTTTAGGGAGCGAATAAGGGATTACTACAGCCACATTAACAGCGATCGGGAGAGGGCTCCCTATCAACTTCCCGAAGTGGAAGAGGTCGCCCTCAGGCGGAATTATCGGTCCTCGCAGCAAATACTCAACTTCTCCGAGAAGACTCTATCCGTGAGGGGGAAGAAGGGAGAAAAAATCCGGCTGGACCGGGAAGTGGTGTCCCTGGAGGCAATTCAGGAGAGAGACAGGACCGAGATCGGTGCCTTCGTCTCGGAAGAAGAGGTGGACGCGGTTCTGAAAAGACTGGTCGAAGTGGTAAATAGCGGTGACTACCGGATCGAAGGAGAGTCTCTCGGTTACGGTGACGTAGCCATATTCTCCCGGAACAGGTCCTTCGCCCGCCAGCTTGACAAGCGGGCCAGGGAGCTGAACCTGCCCGTTTCCTACGAAGGAGGAGCAGAAGTATTCAAGACCGATCCGGGAATAATTTTACTGGCCTGGCTCCGGATTATGGATAGGAAGAATTCCAGAAGAGGGTGGAGCGTCCTCCTCGAGGAGGCAGGCTATAACATCGCCGAAGTAAGATCCATTCTGGATAACGAAGATTATCCCCCGGAGATGTTGGCCTTCAGAAAAAAATTGCTGGGGGCTTACGACATCCCCGCCGTGGCCCGGGCTGTCTTCGTCCGGTACGGATTCGACAGCACCTTTACCGATACCATCATTCGGGTTCTGGGGGAGACGTTTGATTCCTCTTACTTGAATACAGGTGGGATGGTGGAGTTCCTCGAGGAAAACATCGAAAGGGGAGAAACCTACGAGGTAGACAGTGCCAGAAAGGATGCGACCACGGTACAGACCATCCACGCGGCAAAGGGGCTGGAGTACCCGGCGGTCTTCCTGGCCAACATGAACCGGGGGGCCTTCCCAAGCACGAACTCGGATCGAAAGACAATCTCCTACGACGATCTGGTGGGGTTGAGGCAAAAAAAGGTGTACTCCCAGGAAGATGCCTTCGTTTACGACAATTTGCCCGCCTATCTGGTCTCGAGGGTCACAACCCCCGACTACGACGAGGAAAGGAGGCTCCTTTACGTGGCCACGACCAGGGCGAAGAGTTATCTCTTTCTCTCCGCGGAGAAAGGAAAAGAGGGCCGTTTCTTCAGGGAACTAGATCTCGAGCCCCGGGTTATA
>CAYZUF010000030.1:0-10726 GCA_964481645.1 uncultured Thermotogae bacterium | reverse complement strand
GATCCCTACTCGGCCCTGGTTGCCTCCCACCGCCATGGTCATTCCCCCAGCCACGTTTCCCGCGAAGTCGTGAACTGACATCTCGGCCATGACATTGCTTCCGTCTTTTATATTGGAGGTTTCTCGATAAGGGGAGTCGGTACCACCGGGATCGTGGTGGTCCCGTCCAATCATGACTGGGCCGATCTCTCCCTCTCGGACGAGTCGGTTAAATTCCAGTGCCATCTCAACCCGGCCCGTCCCGTCCGTATAGAGTATCCGGGCCTGGGAACCGACCACCAGGTCGTTTTCCTCGGCGTCCCTGATCCAGATGTAGTTGTCGTAATCTTGAGCCCGGCGATCGGGATCGATCATCTCCTGGGCGGCCTGATCCGTCCGGCGCAGGTCCTCCTTTTTTCCGGAAAGACAGACCCAGCGATAGGGCCCGTAACCGTAATCGAAGAATACCGGCCCCATTATGTCCTCCACGTAAGAGGGAAAGATAAAGCCGGAACTGGGATCGGACGGATTCTTTGCGATATCTTTTACCCCGGCATCGTAAACCGCCTTCATGAAGCTGTTGCCGTAATCGAAGAAGTAAGCCCCGCTATCGACCAGTTCCTGAATTAAGTGGAAATGTTGCTCCAGAGACCTGTCGACTTCCTCCTTGAATTTCTCCGGGTTATCGCTCAAAAGCTCTCTGCTCTCCTCGTAGGTATAACCCACCGGGTGGTAACCACCGGAATAGGCCGCGTGACATGAAGTCTGATCGGAGAGTAGGTCGACGTTAACCTCGTTCTCGACGATGTAATCTAGCAAATCGACGATGTTTCCGTAGTAAGCGACCGAAACCGACTTTTCCTCTTCCAGGTAGCGGGGGACCCGGTCGAATATCTCGTCCAGGTCGTCGTAGACCTCGCTTAGCCAGCCCTGGTTTTTTCTGGTTTCAATTCGAGATTTATCGACTTCGGCAATCACCCCGACACCTCCGGCGATTTCCACCGACTTTGCCTGGGCGCCACTCATTCCCCCCAGACCGGAGGTAACGTAGAGCTGGCCGCTCAAGTCTTCTTTCATGTCGTTACCGAGAAACTTCCGACCGGCGTTCAGCAGGGTGCTGTAAGTCCCGTGTACTATCCCCTGGGGCCCAATGTACATCCAGCCCCCGGCAGTCATCTGCCCGTAATTCGCCACCCCCAGAGCGGCCGCCCTGTTGAAGTGCTTCTGATCGTCAAACTCACCGACCATCAGCGCGTTCGTGGAGATGACCTGAGGAGCAGTCGGCTTTGACGGGAAAAGGCCGAGAGGATGGCCGGACTGGACGACGAGGGTTTGGTCCCGGGTCATTTGCTGTAGGTACTTCTTTATCAACCTATACTGCATCCAGTTCTGGCAAACCTGCCCCGACTCGCCGTAAGTAACCAATTCGTACGGATAGAGAGCGACCTCGTAGTCCAAGTTATTGTCGATCATCAGCTGGATTGCCCTCCCCTCGAGAGTCTTTCCCTCGTATTCATCTACCGGCTTAGCCTCTATCGGTCCGGTCGGTCGGTAGCGATAGGCGTATATCCTACCTCGGGTCAACAGCTCCTCGGCAAACTCGGGGGCCAGTTTTTCGTGCAGTTCCGGCGGCACGTACCTCAGTGCGTTTTTTACAGCCAGTTCCATCTCCTCCCGCGACAGATTCAGCTCCCGCTTGGGTGCCCTCCTTATTCCCTCTCTGAACTCCGTCAACCGGGGAAGAACCGCCGGGAGTTTGATCCTCATCGCTTCGGAAACGTCCAGGTTTATGGAACCCATCCTTTCACCTCCCTTCACTTTCTGCCTTTGACTCACCCTCAGCTACCTTGCCTCTGATACGGTCCAACCGAATCCGACCACCCCGGAATACAGGTCTCCAGCCCCTTTTCCGCGGAGGCTCCGGCACCCCCCATAAGTGCTCAAATAGGGGCGATCAAGTGAGCTCGTGCTTTCGCCCAAGAGTATCCAGACGGTCCGAATCCGTCAAAAGATCGGTCCCTCCCTGAATCAGGGAAGAAAGCTCCCTATCCTCGTCTATCGGGGGTATCTCCTCCCGGACGAGTTGGTACAAGCCGTCCAGCGGTTCGGTCAAAGGACGATCCGCAAACTCCTGTGCCTGACAGGCACTGATCAGCTCCACGGCCAGGGCTTCTCTGACGTTTTCTAGCACTTTACCCAGCTCTTCCGCTGCGTGCATACCCATGGATACGTGATCCTCCTGATCCCCCGACACGGGGATCGAATCCACCGAAGCGGGAGAAGCCAGCTTCTTGTTTTCGGAGGTCAGGGCGGCGCTGGTATACTGGGCCATCATCAGTCCGGAATTGGTTCCCGGGTCCTTCGCCAGGTAGGCCGGAAGATCACCGTTCAGGGCCGGATGTAACAGCCGGTTGACCCTTCGCTCCGATATGCTGGCCAGCTCGGAGAGGGCGACTTTAAGATAATCGGCGGTAACCGCCAGCGGTTCACCGTGAAAGTTCCCGCCGGATAGCACCGTTTTAGGCTGGGTGAATATTAATGGGTTATCAGTAACGGAGTTTATCTCCGTGGCAACCACTCCGCACACGTGATCGAGGGAATCCCTAACGCTCCCGTGGACCTGGGGAATGCACCTGATCGAATATGGATCCTGTACGTTAGCCGGAGTGTAACCGCGGGGATCGTAGTCAGTCAGGGTTCTCAGGTTCTTTGCCACCCGGGTCTGACCCTTATAGGGGCGCAGCTCGTAAATCCTGGAATCGTATTGAGCAAAGTTACCGCCGAGAATAAAAGCGGTCAGTCCACCGACGAGATCGGCGTATTTTACCAGCTTTCGAATGTCAGAAATCTCGAGAACCAAAAGGGCCGACATGGCCTGGGTCCCGTTGATCAAGGCCAGCCCCTCTTTCTCCCTCAACTCTATTGCCTCTATTTCCGCCTTCCGGAGAGCCTCTTCAGCAGTTAGCAACTCCCCGTCAAAGTAGGCTTTCCCTTCCCCAATTAGAACGGAGGCCACGTGAGCGAGGGGGATCAAGTCACCGCTCGCCCCCAGGGAGCCCTTCTCCGGCACGTAAGGCGAGACTCCCCGGTTCAACATTTCCACCAACCGCTCGAGAACCACCAGCCTGACGCCAGAATACCCCCTGCCCAGGGAGTTCGCTCGCAGGGCCATAATCCCCCGAACAGCTTCTTGGGGTAGGGGATCGCCTATCCCGGCGGAATGGCTACGAATCAGGTTTACCTGCAGCCGGCGTCTTTCCTCCCGAGGAATTTCCTCGCTCACCAGGTCGCCGAAGCCCGTCGTAACTCCGTAAATTGGGCGGTCCGTTTCGGAGATAACTTCTTCGAGGGTCGATCGGTTCTTCGCGACCCGGGACCGAACCTCCTCGCCCAGTTCTACCCGCTCCCCACCTCTGGCCACCGCAACCAGATCCTCTATAGCCAAGTCCCCGTCGAGTTCAACAGCCATGGGTTAATCCATCCCCCCTAGATGGGACCCCGGGTCGCTAAGAGTACCGCTCAAAATGGTCCCTTATTCTCTCCCTGGCCAGGAGAGGATCGTTCTCCTTCAAGGCCCTAAATATCCCCCGATGGATTCCCACCGACTCCAGAAGAAAATCCCGTTTATCCGGCAAGTAATGCATCTCCTCCAGCTTTTGCCACATCCGATCGTTCATGATCCCCTGAAGATTCCTTATGGTGTCTGCGATAACTTCGTTACGGGTGACCTTCGCGAGCTGAAGGTGGAATCGTTTGTGCAAATCCAGGAACTGAGGGTAGCTGTCTTCCTTTGCCGCGGACTCCATCTCCACGAGAGTCTCTTCCAGCGCTGTCTCGTCCTCCCGGGAAAACTTGTTCGCCGCTTTCTCCGCTATCCCCACCTCGAACGCGGCTCGCGCCTCCTGCAGCTCCAACGGCTTCGGATTCTCCACCAAAATATCCCCTATCCTCTCCCGGGGACTCTCCTCCTGGAGCGGAACCCGTTTCACGAACGTCCCCTTTCCAACCCTGGTTTCAATTATTCCCCCCAATCTCAACGCGGCCAGTGCCTCCCGGACCGAGGCCCGACTGACCCCCGTCTCCTCGGCCAGCCTTTCCTCCGTGGGAAGCTGGTCGCCGACCCCGAAATCGCCGGCCTTGATCGCCTCCACCAGCTGATCGGCAACGTGCAAAGGCTTTTTCTTCTCCTCTAGCTCGTCGAATTCAAAACTCATTTCGGCTCCTCCGGCAGTCAGCTATCATATGTCAGACAAATCGAGGATAAAGAATAAAGCCCGCCCCGTCAAACAAGAAGAATCTCAGTTGGGGCTCAAAGTTTGGACCGTAACTAGAGACTTTGGACCACCCAGGCCAGGGATCATTCCCGGCTTTCCAGTCCGGGAATTTTCACCTTTTTCTCCACCATATCCAGGACCTGGGTAAATGCGGTTACTGTAATGATGTAGATGTAAATGAAAGCGACAATTATGAAGACTTCCAGGTAACGAAAATTTCTGGCGGCGACAACCTTGGCCTGGGCCATCACTCCGGCGCCCCCCGTAAAGGCCAGAGATATATACTTCAGGGTGTAAATTAACTTGTTAGACCAGAAAGGGATGGCCAATCGAAGGGCCTGAGGGAGAATTACGGACTTAACGGCCCCCACTTTACTCATCCCTACCGATTACCGATTCCCCGGAAGTCAACTGTCCGGCGCCTACGGATTGTATTGCTCCCCGGAAGTAGTCCGCCTGATAGGTCGAGGTATTTAAACCCAGGGCAATCCCGGCGGCCAGGAGCGGGTTGAGCGAAATCCCCACGCCCGGGAGGCCGTGGTAAATAACGAACAACTGGACGCGCAGGGGGCCCTGACCATTTCCACGTAAGTGGTAGAAATACCGTAAATCAGCTTGTTACCGTAAACCCGACCCAAGGAGAGGGCCAGGCCAATCACGAAGCCGGAAGAAATTTTGTTTTTAGCTCAAATGAATTAACAAAGTCAAATAAAAGAGGGGGATCGCCTACATACCCAACTTCAAAGTACCCGGCCCCGGATTTTTCCGCTTATTTCCCCGAACTACCTTTATTGGGTACTTTGACTTTATCTCCGTCCTGGTCTTACAATGAGAGAGGCGTTTTTCGGACTCCCCCATTCTCGAGGCGAGCAAAGGACGGGAAGGGGACCGGGATCCCGGGATGCTTTACGGGGTAGATCGATGAGCTTAAAGAAACAAATCAAGGTCGTGGGCTGGGACGACGGGCCCTTTGACTACGGGCAGGAGGAACCGGTTCCCCTGGTCGGAGTCGTCACCCGGGGTGGGGAGTTCGTGGAGGGGGTCCTCACCACGGAGATAGAGGTAGACGGTCTGGATGCGACCCGGAAATTGAGCACGGCCCTGGAGGAGAGCAAGTACGGAGAAGACCTGAGCCTGGTCATCCTGGACGGAATCACGGTCGGGGGTTTTAACGTTGTGGATGTCAAAGAACTGGCGGACAGGACGGGATTACCGGTCCTGGTAGTGACCAATCAGAAACCGGATCTCGATTCCTTCAGGGCGGCCCTGAAAAACGTATCCGACTTCGAAAGACGCTGGAAGGCAGCCCAAAAAGCGGGCCCGCTGGGCACCGCGACGGTCAGAGGTAACCAAATCCATTATCAAAAAAGGGGTTTGACGAAAAAAGAGGCAGAGGAAGCCATCGAGATTACAGCTCGTCACTCTTCCCTGCCCGAGCCGGTACGTCTGGCAAGTTTGATCGCAAAATCCCTGGTAAAAGGAGAAGGATAACCGAAGGAGAGAGATGAAGGCACTTATTCAGGTGGTCCAAGAAGCGGAGGTAGAGGTCGGGGGAGAAATCGCCGGGGAAATCGGATCCGGTATGCTAATCTTCCTCGGAGTCAAAGAGGGAGACGGTCAAGCTCAGGTGGAGAAACTGGCCGAAAGGATCCACGGGTTGAGGATATTTCCCGACGAGGAAGGCAAAATGAACCTCTCGGTGGAGGAAGTCGGTGGAGAAATCCTGGTTGTATCTCAGTTTACCCTCTACGGCCGGATCGACTCCGGTCGGCGGCCAAGCTTCTCCCAAGCGGCTTCCTACGAAGAGTCAAAAGGCCTGTATCGTGACTTCATCAAAACAATGAAGGAGAAGGCCGAAGCACGGGTGGAGTCGGGCAAATTCGGGGACTACATGAAGGTGGGGCTGACCAACGACGGACCAATTACCTTCCTGGTCGAAAGTTGAAAAGATGGTAGTCCTTTATTAAAATCAGAGGAGATTTGTAAAAGGATCGAGGAGGAATTATGGCCGTACCAAAATTCAGGACTTCAAGGTCGAAGAAGAGAAAGAGACACGGTGGAAATAAGTCGGTAGTCAATCCTACCGCGACCGAGTGCCCCCATTGCCACGAGCTGAAACTTCCTCACCGCGTCTGTGCCAGCTGCGGCTACTACGACGGGGAACAGATTCTGGAAGTCGAAGAAGAGGAATAATAGTTGATCTGGAGGCCCCTCCTCTCCGGCCTTGCCGGGTAACCTTTGGTTTCGGGCCGGTAGTTTCGGCAGGTCCGAGTCCCGTTCTTCAACTCTTAAATTCTCTTGCTCACCGGGGATTGTTTGTTGTTTGGAAATTTTATCCGGGGGAAAGCTAATACAACCCGGGGGTCGAGAGGATAAGGTGGTTGAAACCGTTCTGTTAACTACACTTCCGGGAGGGAAAGATGGGAAAGACGGTGGCCAGAAACAAACGGGCTTATCGGAACTTCGACTTCGAGGAGTTTTACGAGGCGGGAATCGTCCTCAGTGGAACGGAGGTGAAAAGCCTTCGGGCCGGGAGATGTAGCTTGAAGGACGGATACGCCAAGGTCACGGACGAGGAAGTCTATCTCCATAACGTCCATATAGCTCGCTACGATCAAGGAAACAGGGAAAACCACGAGCCCCGGCGTAAGCGAAAGTTATTGTTGAGAAAACCGGAGATAAAGAGATTGATCGGGAAAACTCAGCAAAAAGGTTATTCGCTCATACCCGTCGAAGTTTACTTCAAAGGGGGATACGCCAAGGTAAAATTGGGGCTGGGAGAGGGGAGAAAGGAATACGATAAACGACGAAAGATCAAAGAAAAGGACCAGGAAAGGAGAATCCAGAAAAAGTTAAAAGAGCACAGCAGGGAGGAGTTCTAACCGACCGGCGGAAGAATGGAGGTAATGAGGAAAGATGGCTCGAAGCGAAGACTCCTTAACCACCGGAGAGGTTGACGATGGCAGGTTGGAGCTGGTTCGGGGGGACATAACCAAACAGGATACCGAAGCGGTGGTCAACGCGGCAAACAAGGAGCTGGCTCCCGGCGGTGGTGTCGCGGGTGCAATTCACAAAGCCGCGGGGCCGCAGCTCTGGGAAGAGAGTAAACAGCTGGGGGGCTGTGAAACCGGGGAGGCCAAGATTACGGGAGGCTACGACCTGCCGGCTAGCTACGTAATCCATACCGTGGGTCCCGTCTATAGCGGCGCCGAGGAAGATCCGGAACTGCTGGAATCCTCCTATCGAAATAGCCTCAGGCTGGCGAGGGAAAACGAAATCAACAGTATATCCTTTCCCGCCCTGAGTACCGGCGCTTTCGGCTACCCGGAAGAGGAAGCGGGCGAAATCGCCCTGAAAACCATCGTCGATTTCCTGAAGAATCACTCGCAACCCGAACTAGTGAGGCTCGTTCTTTACGGAAAGGACTCTTTCCGGTTACACCAGAAACTCTTGGGTGAAATTTCTGAAGGATAGACCGTACCTACTAAGGAAATCGAGACCAAGGACCTCGGAGATGAGCGACTTCTTAAGCTATGATACGCAAGAAGGTCTCACATGAACGACAATTCTGATCATCAGGGAAAGAAGTACGTCTTCGTCACCGGCGGAGTGCTCTCCGGACTGGGAAAGGGGATTATTTCCGCCTCGCTCGGCCTTCTGTTAAAATCCAGGGGCTACAACCCTACTCTGCAAAAGGTCGACCCCTACCTGAACGTGGACGCGGGAACTATGAACCCCTATCAGCACGGGGAGGTCTTTGTCACCGAGGACGGCGCGGAGACTGACCTGGATCTGGGTCACTACGAGCGCTTTATCAATGAAAACCTGTCCGCTTCCAACAACGTAACCACGGGAAAAGTCTACTCCTCGGTCATGGAAAAGGAACGGAAAGGAGAGTACCTCGGAAAGACGGTTCAAATTATCCCCCACATAACCGACGAGATAAAGCGAAATATCAACCAGCCCCTCGAGGAGTCCGACTCGGATCTAATCATTACGGAAATCGGGGGTACTGTAGGAGACATAGAGAGCCTCCCCTTCCTGGAAGCATTGCGGCAGATGAAGGACGAGATTCCCCCGGAGAACGTGGCCTTTATTCACCTAACCCTGGTGCCTTACCTGAAGACCTCCAAAGAATTAAAGACCAAACCAACTCAGCATAGCGTCAAAGAACTCAGGGGGATTGGTATTACCCCGGACATCATAGTCGCCCGCTGCGATCGACCGCTACCCCGGTCAGTAAGAAAGAAGATCGGACTTTTCTGTGACGTCCCGATGGAAAACGTCATCGAGGGCCAGAATCTTGACGTATTATACGAAGTTCCACTGGCCATAGCGGACGAAGAACTAGACCAGAGGGTTTTGGAACAGCTGCAACTGCCCAAGAAAAAGCGGGATCTTTCCAACTGGTCGAAGAGGGTCCAGAAGATCAAACACCCGGACCGGGAAGTGACCATTGGAATGTTCGGAAAGTATACGGAACTGGAAGACGCTTACATAAGCATCACGGAGGCATTCCAGCACGGAGCGGCAGAAACAGGGATAAAACCCCAGTTCCTCTGGTTCTCTTCCGAGGACATCGAAAGGGACGAACTCGTCGAGCATCTGGAGAGGGTCAACGGGGTGGTTATCCCCCCGGGCTTCGGCCAACGCGGGGTAGAAGGAAAGATAGCCACCGCCAGGCTGGCCCGGGAAAAGAAGATTCCCCTATTCGGTATCTGTCTGGGAATGCAGGTAGCGACCATCGAGTTCGCCAGAAACGTCATCGGAATGGAAGAGGCCAACAGCACGGAGTTCGACCCTCAGGCCTCCGATCTGGTGATCGACCTGATGCCCGAACAGCTGGAGGTAGAGAAGAAAGGAGGAACTATGCGGCTGGGGAGCTACGAGTCGACGATCAAAGCCGGCACCAGGACCGAGGAGATCTACGGGCGACGAAAGATCGAGGAACGCCACCGGCACCGGTACGAATTTAACAACAACTACCGGGACCGGTTCAGAGAAGCGGGAATGGAACTCGCTGCTACCTCCCTCGGCGGTCAGCTGGTAGAAGTGATCGAACTGAACGACCATCCCTGGTATATCGGGGTCCAGTTCCATCCGGAATTCAAATCCCGACTGGAAGACCCACACCCCTTATTCACCAGTTTTCTTCGCGCCTGCGGGGAAGAAGCGTAAGATCCCTTTTTAGTTTTAGTTTAGTGCTCGCGGTAAAGCCCTCTCTCGAGGATAAAATACCCGAATCCGAAGACGACCAGAATGCTCATCAGGTGGGCCGCCCTGATGGGACCGATCCAGAGACTGCCCGCCCGGTAAAAGCTGACTATCGACCGGCCGACCGAATAGGTTATCAGGTATAGCGAAGCGAGAAAGCCCGGCCGGTAACGACCTCTTCTCAACTTCCAGAGCAAGGCAAAAATCAGCAAGTTCAGGATCATCTCGTAGAGCATGGTGGGATGGAGACTCCGGCCCGGAAACTCGGCTCCCGCAGCAGTATCAGCTCGAAAGACAATTCCCCACGGCAGTTTGGTCGGATAACCGTAGGCGTCACCATTTAAGAAATTTCCGATCCTTCCGATTGCCTGGGCAAGAATGAGAGCGGGGGCAAGAGCGTCAGCAAAGTTCCAGAAGTCCACCTTTTTCGTTCGAGCGAAAATCAACAATCCCAGGAAGCCACCGATCAACCCCCCGTGAATTGCCAGACCGGCCAGGCCAAATCCCTCTCCACCGCTCAGTCCAACAACCGCAAGTGGATGTCCCTGGAAATAATCCCAGTAAAAAGAGACGTAGTAAAGTCTGGCCCCGATTAGACCCAGGGGGAAGGCGATAAGAACGAAATCAATTAAATCTCCGAGATCGAGATCCAACCCCTTCCTGCGCACCTCCAGCCGAAGAATTCCCAATCCGACCAGGAGGGCCACCGCGTACGCGATTCCGTACCAGCGAACCGTCAGGGGCCCAATCCGAAAGGCGATCGGCTGCATAGTCATCCACCCAGAACCACAAACAGTACCTGCAGTAGGCCGATCAGTAGGCCGATCAGGGCCCCGAACCAGGTAATTGCCCGGAATTGGTCCCCGGTAACGTCCAGGACCAGCCTTTCCACCTTCAGCGTCGGGAACTCCTCTACCTCCCCTCTGATCAGTTCCTTTACGTCCAGAGCACTCAAGATATCCGCCCCCTCGCGGACAACTAGCCCGATAATCTCATCTACCAGAAACCCGGCAAAGGGGGTGACCAGCTCCGGATCCACCCAGCGGGAAAGCTTCCCTACCTCGCTTTCCCAGAGCTCCTCGAACTTGGTATCCAGCAGCGCAGACAATTTTTCCCTGATCCGGTCGGAGCGAAGTGAATCCAGGACGTAACCACTAATTGTCCTCACCAGGGCCTCCTTCTCCTCCTCCTCTCCCACTTCTATCAACTCCCCCACTCTCCTCTCCTCGGAATTCTTTAGCAGGGTTACCATACCCTCC
>CAYZUF010000029.1:0-10744 GCA_964481645.1 uncultured Thermotogae bacterium | reverse complement strand
TCCGGTAACTACGGTGACCTTATTCCGAAAGTTCACTCGTCATCACCCCTTCAGGAAACGTTTATATGGGTTGTCCCGTGCACGAACCAGTTCAGCGGGATGAAAACCACTCGGTTTCGAACTGTATAGGGACTACCCGGCGTGATACCACCTTCAGCTACGATATCCGGGGTTTTCCACTACCTCTGGTTCTCCATTACGCTCCAGGACGAGATCGGGAAATCCGACTTCCTCGATGCTTCCGTAGTCATGTCCCGCGTTTCCAGGGTAGACACCGTAGAATACAAAAGGCTCGTCCCCGACGTTTACCGTCCTGTGAGCCCAGTACGGGGGAATATAGGTAGAGACCCCCGGCTCCATCCGTAATGAGGCGGATTTCCCTTCTTCGGTCTGGGTCAGCAGGTACCCGGTTCCGGACAGACATAGGTAAATTTCGGCGGTATCTCTTTTTTCGTGATAGTGTCCCTTGGTCATGTAGTACTCGTCGCCTACCTTCCCCGGATGGACGATACTTGTGACCTGAAGCAGTTGACCTTCTTCCTTGGGGACCGGGTCTTCGTATACTTCGTAGATTAAGGGATCGTCTTGGTCTAACTCCTCCCGAACAGCGTCCTGGTCTCGATACATGCCCTTCATGTCGCTTAGATATCTGGTCCAGCACTCAGCCCTATCCGCAATTCGCCCACTCTGAAGGTCGATATCTATCGCGTGGGGATCCATTAACTCCAAATTTCTCACCTCTAAGATAAGGATTTCGCTCGAATGTGTTTGATCTCCAGGTACTCTTCCAGCCCGTATTCGGACAGCTCGACCCCCAGCCCGCTCTGCTTCCATCCGCTGTAGGGATAGGGTACGTCGCCGCCGGAGACGTTATTGATACCAACCGTTCCGTATTCGAGTTCTTCGGCAAAGTCCAGGCCTTCGTCCAAATCATTGGTGAACAGATAGGCCACCAGTCCGTAAATTGTGTCGTTGGAGTAATCTACTGCTTCTCTGAGGGAGCTTACCTTCATGATCGGTACCACCGGCCCGAAGGTCTCCTCGGTCATCACCAGCATATCGTGGTCGACCTGAGTGAGAACTGTGGGTAGAAAGAAGTTCCCCCGTTCGTACCCGGGCCCATCCGGTTTCTCTCCACCGTACTCGAGGTTTGCCCCTTTCTCCAGGGCGTCCTGAATATGTCGTTTGGTCTTTTCTATCCCCTCCTCGTTGACCATCGGACCCAGGTCCGCGTCCGGGTTTTCCAATCCATTGGCTATCTCGTAACCTTTAACCTCTTCCAGAAACGCCCCCAGGAACTCCTCGTAGTTCTTTTCGTGGACGTAGACCCGGTTGACGCTATTACAGATTTGTCCCATATTCCGGTAACCTCTGTAGGCAGCCGCCCCTGCTGCAGCCCCTATGTCGGCATCGGGGGCGACTATCAAGGGACCGGATGAACCCAGCTCCAGAGTCAGGTTTTTGATACCCGAAGCCGCGTCTCTCATAATCCGTCTCCCCGTCTCCGTCTGACCGGTAAAGGCTATCTTTTGGATTTTGGAATGATTTACCAGGGCACTGCCCACCTTACTACCCCTGCCGATCAACATGTTGACAACCCCGTCCGGAAGCCCCGCTTCATCTACGCACTCGATCAGATTTGAGACGGCCAGCGGCGTTTCCGTGGATGGCTTAGCCACAACCGTGCATCCTGCGGCCAGGGCAGGAGCCAGCTTCCAGGATAGCAACAAAACGGGATAGTTCCAGGGCGCTATCGCGGCCACCGGTCCGACGGGCTGCTTTTTGACGAGACTTCTGACCGCGGACGAGCCGGTGGGAATTATTTCGCCGCGTATATCCGAGGCCTTCCTCCCGTAATAATCGAAAGCCTTGATCGACGCCCCAATTTCGCCTTCCGCTTCCGAAACGGGTTTTCCCTGTTCCTCGGTTAGAGTGCGGGCCAGTTCGGTCTTCCGCTCCCTCATTAGGTCGGCAATTTTCCCCAAATAGTCCCCCCGCTTCGTCCCGCCGACAATCCGCCAGTTATCGAAGGCCTCATCTGCAGCCGATACGGCTCTATCTACGTCCCCTTCGCTGGCCCCGGCTACTTCGGCAATTCTCTCTCCGGTAGCCGGATTGGTCACCGATAACTGCTCCCCGCTTGTACCTTCCATCCAGGAACCGTCTATAAATAGTTTGTTCATGTTTTTCCCTCCCTGATTAAAGCTGAAATGTATGAATACAAGGTTTTACCGGCACTTTGAAACAGATAATCACTGGTCGTCCAGCTATTATTGTCACTAACGTTAACCAAGATCTCTTCGACCTCCAGGGTAAGGTCCGGGGCGGCTTCAGCCCCGCCATTCTTAGTTCCTGACCACCACCCTAGATTTCTACCTCCCTTTCCTTCCGGAGGGAACGGTTGGCGGCAAGGACGACTTCTAAGGCTTTGCGGCCGTCCTCCAGGGTGACTTTCGGCTGCTCGTCTTCCAGAACGGAGTCGACGAAATGGCGATCCTCCCGCTCATAGGCACGACTGAATAGATTTTGCCAGCTGTCGACCGGCTTGCGCTGGAAGCCCCTGTCGGTAGTGCAGATGGCAACTCCCCGCTTGGCCACTTCCCCTACGAAGAGTACCCCGTCTGAACCGAGGATCTCCATACGAGCGTCGTAGCCGTAATCCGCGGGGCAAGTTCCATCGACCGTACCAATCGTTCCATCGGTTAGCTCGAAGCTGACAACTGCGTTATCGTAAAACTCGGGGAAGTCTTCTTCAAGGGAAGAAGACTTGAAGTTGCCTCCCCGGGTGAAGACCGATTGGTACTCGCTATCCGTTAGCCAGCGGATGGCGTCAAAGTCGTGGCTGTTGACCTCGGCGAGGTTGCCGTTGCTCAACTCGGGATCAAGGGCCCACCTTGGGGGTAGACCCGGCCCTCGCCCGGTTGATTTTACGGTCATGACCTCCCCGATCTCTCCAGCCACGATCCTTTCCCTGGCTTCCACGAAGCCGCTGGCAAATCTCCTCATAAATCCGACCATGAAGTGGACGCCCGAGTCCTCTACCGCAGCGGAGATTTTGTCGGCTTCCTCGAGGGAAATAGCCAGAGGTTTTTCGCAGAGTATGTCTTTACCCGCTCTGGCTGCGACGGAGGCGATTTCCGCGTGAGTAAAGGTGGGGGTGCCGATGACCACGGCATCTACCTCCGGGTCCGAGAGCACCTGGTCGAGTTCGGTGTAATAGTTGTCTACTTCCAGCTCATGAGCTTTTTCCTTCACCCTTTCCGCCTTTTGATCCATCAGGGCTACTAATCTAGCCCGTCGCACTTTCCGAGCGAAGTTGCGGGCGTGAACCATTCCCGCTCGCCCGGAACCTATTACTGCAACGCCAAGTCGCTCTTTCATGTCGATATAAAACTCCTTATTGTTCAGCTCCTAGTTCTAAGATGAAAGGCCCGGAATCGGACCGTCATCTCGCCCTACGTCTTCTCCATTGATCGTAGATAACCACCACGATGATAACGCTTCCCCGTACTACCTGCTGCAGGAAATCGGAAACGGCGAGAAGCCCCAGTCCATTGGTCAGCGTTCCCAGGATAAGCATACCGACCAGGGTACCACCAATGCTTCCCTCTCCTCCGAAGAGGTTGGTCCCACCTATAATCACTGCGGCAATGGCGGTGAGCTGCCAGTGGGCGCCCATCATACCGTTGGCTGAATTGAGGCGACCGGTCAGGACCAATCCTGCGATGGCCGCGGTAATACCGGAAAAGATATAGACCGCGACTTTTGTCTTGGTCGGGCTTATACCGGAAACTCTGGCTGCCTCTGCGTTGCCACCAACTGCATATATCTGGCGCCCTATTCGCGTGTAGCGAGTAATGAACCAGGCCAGCAACGTTATACTCAAGGAAATGATTACCGCTACGGGGACCGGACCTAGCTCTCCACTACCCATAAAACTAATGATATGGGGAATTCCGGTTATGGGCAATCCTCCAGCCACGATCAGAGCGAGCCCCTGGGCGAGGGACATCTTGCCGAGCGTGGCTATGAAGTCGGGAATTCTTCCGTTGGTAACAACCAATCCGTTGACAATTCCGGCAAGAACACCGACTACTAGAGCCACCAGGATTCCCAGAATCGGGTTGACCCCCATCTCCGCGACCAAGGTAGCGCTAACTGTAGCGGACAGGGCCAGAACTGCGACATTGGAAAGGTCGATGCCCGCGGAAAGAATGACGAACGTCTGCCCCACTGCCAGTAGTAGACCCACAGAAGACTGAAGAAGTATATTTAAAAAGTTATTTACGGAAAGAAAATAAGGACTCATTACGGAAAAAGTGATCAGGAGCAGGGCCAGAGCCGCTACCTGGCCGCCGTAACGAAAGACGTATTCGAGGTAATTATTGGTAGTTCCTCCATTGCCAGCCGTTTCCGCTTGACCACCGCTTTCTGGACTTCCAAGTAGAGCACTAAACATGGACCGAAGACCTCCCTGCAGCGTGCAACATTACTTCTTCCCGACTAACCTCGTCATGATCGTATTCAGCAACGATTCTGCCGTCTCGCATGACCGCAACCCTATCCGACATGGCCAATTGCTCAGGGAGTTCTGAAGATATCAAAATGACCCCTTTTCCTTCCTTGGTCAGTCGATTCATTAGTTGATAAACTTCGACTTTGGTCGCCACGTCTATCCCTCGAGTGGGGTCGTGGAGGATAAAAATATCGGACTCGCTTGCTAACCATTTGGCCAGTACCACCTTTTGCTGATTTCCCCCACTTAAATACCGGACTAATTGTTCTAACGACGGGGTGGCAATCTCCAACTCCCTGACGAAATCTTCTGCCAGTTCTTCCTCGGACTTGTTGTTTAGGTAGAAAGACTGACATATCTTATTCAAACTGCTGAGAGTAATGTTGGCGTCCACGGGCAAACTAGAAACCAGACCCTCGTGTCTATCTTTGGTGAGATAACCGAGACCCAGGTCAATTGCTTTGAATGGGGAGTCGATCTCCACGTTTTCTCCCCGAATTTTAATCTTCCCCTTTTTCAGATCGGAAATCCCAAAAAGAACTTCTGCCAGCTCGGCTCTTCCGGCACCCAGCAAACCAGCAATTCCCAGCACTTCTCCTTCCCGCAGTTCTAAAGAGACGTCCTCCAATTTGTCCGCAGTCAAACCTTCGGCTTCTAAAAGAGCCTCCCCTATCTCCGCAAATTCCTTGGGGTATTGATTTTCTATCTTTCGGCCCACCATCATATTTACGAGTGCATCCTTGTCCGATTCCTCGGTGGGCAAGGTGTCGATCTTTTCGCCGTCCCGGAGCACGGTAACCCTATCACCTAATTCAAGAGCTTCTTCCAGAACATGGGTAATATAGATAAAGGTCACACCATGCTCCTTCAGGTTTTCCAGAGTCTCAAATAGTCTTTCCGTCTCGTCTCCGCTCAGGGCGGAAGTCGGTTCGTCCAGAATGATGAGGTCAACGTCGTGGGCCATGGTCTTTGCGACCTCGGTTAGCTGCTGGTCGGCGATTGAAATATCTCTAACTTTAGCCGAAGGATCAATTTTGACGCCCAGCTTATCTAAAATTTGAGAAGCAGTATCCTGGACTTTGTCCCAATCCAGCAACCCCGTTTTACCGTCCAGGGGATAGGATCCCAGCACGATGTTTTCGGCTACTGAGAGGCTGGGTACCAGGCTCAGTTCCTGGTAGACCATTCCAATTCCCAGATCCAGGGCATGACGAGGGTCCTGTAACTGAATTTCTTCGCCCCGAAGGAGTATCTTCCCCTCGTCCGGACGTTGTGCTCCGCTGAGCAACTGAACTAACGTGGACTTCCCCGCTCCGTTTTCACCTAACAGGACGTGAATTTCATTTTCTCGGATTGTCAGGTCCACGTGGTCAACGGCTTGGACCCCGGGAAAGCTCTTGTCCAAACCACGCATCTCCATATACGATGCCATTTTCACCGCCTCTACTTTGGGTTAATTGCCGGTAGGAGAAAGCTGGTAGGGGAGGACATCCCCTACCAGCTTGATAGTTCACCGTCTTTCTTATCCTCCGTGTTTCTCTTGATATTCTTCCTTGATGGCTTCCCAGCTTCCCCAGCGAGAGTCGTAACCGTATAGTTCAGCGCTGAGCTTGGGATCGGGATAAAATTGGTCGGCGTTGCCCTTAAATTCCGTTCTGGGCTGAATGTCAAATATCTGCTTGGTTTCCAGATCAAGGGCGGCGCGAACGGCCATCATAGTACCAAACCAACCCCATTCCGGAAAGCCGTGCCAGGTTTCCGCAATTATCTTTCCGTCCCTTATGTAATCCAGGGACTCAGGAGTTCCGTCATTAGTGAATATGGCCACTCCGGTATCTGCCGAGTACTCCCCTGCTTTTTCCAGACGGCCAGCACCTTCCGCTGCATTCATTGCCCCTATACCCATCTCGTTGGACTGAGCGTATATGGCATCCAGTGTACCCTCCGGATTTGCGGAGAGTATGTTTTGAGCTGCGGTGGTAGCTTTTTCTCGGTTCCAGTCGGCAGCCAATTTAGAAACTAACTGGATGCCGGGAACTTTGCTCACTACGTCGTCCCAGAATCCCTGATGGCGCTTTCGGGCAAAGAAGCCACCGGCGATTCCCTCAATTTCGGCGATATTGGCCTGGATGTCCAGCTCGCTTAAACTCACGTCATCGTAGACTTCGTTTTTCCACCAGTTCTCGGAGAGAAACTTATCTACTGGGGGTGGATCCATGGTTTTGTTCTTTCCGAGGAAACCCGGCCCGCCTAGATAGTCCACCAAGGCGTAGCCTGAAATACGGGCTGCTACCCGGTTATCGAAGCCGATATAACTTTCAACTTCTACACCTTCTATTGGCTCCAGTAAGTTGACCACAATAACGGGTATACCGGCCTCAACCGCTTTGTTGAGAGCTGGTTTAACTACTTCTACCTCGATCGGGGAAATGGCAATGGCATCCACCCCCATCGAGATGAAGTTTTCGATTATCGAAACTTGAGAGCCATACGCAGTGTGACCTGTGGCTGATTTACTGATTACGTGAACGTTTACTCCGTGTTCTCTGCCGACGTTTGCTGATCTTTCAAAAAAGTCAGTGGCCGTCTTGAAAACTCCCGTTATGTCCGGGGGTGTCCAGCCGATGAGGAGACGCTTCTCGGAGAGATCTTCCTGCGCCATTGCCGGGAAGGCTAAAATGAGTCCGGCTAGAAGGACGCTTAAAACGAGTGCACTTTTTTTAGACCACATAACGATACCTCCTTAGAAGAAAATAGTGGTTCTAGGTGGTCGTAAAATCGTTCAAAATTGTCCCGCTGAAAAATGACACTCTCCTTGAATCACCTCCTTTTCTCCAATGAAGGGGGTTTAGGACGCCGTCTAATTTGCATATAACAAATCACATTAATATATAACAAAATGAAGGGGCGATATCAAGTTAGTTGAAAATATTTTTTGTTAAAAAGATCTCATTGCCGCCACCCGATTTGGCTAGAATCCTCCTGTCGAGGTGGTTGCCAGGGTGATAAATGGGAGTGGTTCGGGGCCAGCAGGTGCGGATATAGCTCCCTGACCCAGAGTTTCGCCGAAACTTGCCAAGAAAGCGCTCGGGCTTGTTGCAGGGTCGGACTGGTCTTTGGATTCAGTCTGGCTGGGCCCCTCTGAGCTGCCGCCGAAATTGAGGCTACAACGGGACGTGCAGGCGGGAGGTGTGGATGACCGGAAGTGGGACCACTAGCGGGTTACAAAACGTCCAAAGTTAAGTCCTAATTTTTTCTTGTCGTTCAACTGGTCGGCTTTTTCCTGAAATACATAAACTTCCTCTTAATTAGCTTGACATGATCTACCTCATGCGGTAAGTTGATTTAGATCAAGTAGTAGTCTGATTAAAATCAGTTATTAGCTGATAATCTCTGTCTTAGGTAACGGTGATTGCGATGAAGACCTCTGAAAAAAATTTGCATTACTGGGAAGCGCTGCCTATCCCCAGAAAGTGGAGAGTGGGGGAAGATCACGACGGAAAAGGGAATGAACGGGAGAAGCGGCTGGTAAAATCCGTCTGGGACGAGTGGACCTCAGCCCACCCAATGGACGGAGGCTAGTTGGTACCTTTTCTTCTATTAGTTTCTCGCTCGTTCGCGAGGGGTCTCTCCTTATAGATCTAATTTTTCTCCTATCTTTCTCAGGTTCTCGCCCGACTCTACGAGCTTGTTCTCTTCACCGGCGCTGAGGTCGTGGGACAGGACTTTTTCTACGCCCTTCGACCCCACGATACTGGGCAAGCCGAGCGCCACGTCGGTCAATCCGTATTTCCCCTTCAAAGTGCTGGTGACTGTGAGCATGCTTTTCTCGTCCCGAATTATCGTCTCGAGGATTTTTGTTACCGCCAATCCGATCGCGTAGTTGGTTGCACCCTTGCGGTCTATTACTTCGTAGGCTGCATTCTTGACCGAGTTCTCCACGGATTCCTTGAAAGAGTCTTGGTTGCAGTTCCTTTCACATATTTCGCAGTATTTGTCAAAAGGTATTCCCCCGAAATTGGTCAGGCTCCAGGTGATCACTTCCCTGTCTCCGTGCTCGCCGATGACGTAGCTGTGGACGTTGGACGGATTGACCTTGCAGTGGTCCCCGATTAAGTATCTGAGTCGGGAGGTATCCAGTACCGTTCCCGAGCCGAGCACCTGGCCCCGAGGCAACCCGGAAATTTCATCAGCCACGTAGGTCAGAATGTCGACCGGGTTGGTGACCACCAGCAAGATGGCTTCGGTGGTCTGTTCCTTGATTTGTGGAATTATCTTCTTGAAGACCTCCGTGTTTTGGTGGACCAATTCCAGCCTGGTCTGGCCCGGCTTTTGGTTCGCGCCCGCCGTGATCACGACCACGTCCGCATTCTTACACTTCTCGTATCCGCCGCTGCTTACCTTGACCGGTTGTACGAAAGCCGCCCCGTGATTGAGGTCCATCGCTTCCCCTTCCGCCTTCTCCTCGTCGATGTCTATGAGTGAGATCCTCGAAGCCAGTCCCCTGTTCATTGCTGCGTAAGCGATCGTAGAACCTACGTAACCGGCCCCTATTATGGATATTTTGTTCTGCATGGCCCCACCTCCACTGTGGATATCATGGAATGTGGTCCTCTGGATTTATCCTCACTGCCCATTCTATTGGATACTTCGGCTTCCATCCAGCGGGAAGATAAGGATCTACCGGGTCAATCTGTCTTATCCTCCGACATTTACCTGATTGAAGCGGGGTATCGTAAAAAAGCCTGGGCCCATCGGTCTCGAAGCGGACGGGGTGGTACGGAAAGACTCGATCCCGTGGGGAAGAGGGGGATTCTTAAGGACTGGAGCTGTCCAGGTCCTCCCTTAGTCCCCGGTAGTCGTAGTCCTTGACGTGGGCGGGTTCAGGATCAGGATTGCCAGGGTCTATCGGACGATCGAAAATCGATATAATTGCTCGCTGAAAGGGAGTGGATTCGGCTAACGCGGCCAGAGTTTTCGCCATTACTTCCTCTAGTTTCTCCGGAGGGGTTAAGACTTTGCAGGGGTCGAAGAGCTTTCTCCGCTGGTGGAGTTGTTTGGTCCCGGCTTATACTCGCCCCGTGATCCCAGGTTGGCTTCCGGCTGGCCTTTTTCGCGCAAGATATCCAAAAAAGTATCTACCACCCGGGGATCGAACTGCCCCCCCTTGTTTTCCTTCAGCTCGAGGATGGCATCCTCCCTGGACAGCGCGTCTCGGTACGGGCGATCGGTCCTCATGGCGTCCCAGGCATCCACCACGGCCACGATTTTGGCCTCCAGCGATATCTCGTGGTCCTCCAGACCTTTCGGATAACCCTCTCCGTCCACCCTCTCGTGTGTCTGCTCGACGATATCGCCGGCTTCCCTGAGGTGCTCGCTCTTTTCCAGCATTTCTCTTCCCCATATTGTATGTTTTTCCATTATTTCCCACTCTTCCTCGGTAAGTTTACCTTCCTTTTCCAGTATTCGATCCGGGACCCTGGCCTTACCCAGGTCATGAAACAAGGAGGCGTGTCGCAAAGTAGCCAGCCGGTCCGTGGAGAGTCCGAGCTGCTTTCCAACCTCGTGGCTCATCCGGACTAGCCGCTTGGAGTGCCCGTCCATTTGTTCCGTCGATTCGATCTCCTGAGCTAATTCAAGATAATCCTCGATCTCTTCCGTGAGAAGGTGGAAGGCCGGTTGGGAAGAGATATAAAGGAGGACGACTTCCGTTCTGGTCTCGAACCAGGATTCCTCGGGAACCTCTCTCCTTGAAATATAGTCCCCGGACTTCATGATTATTGGAGATTCTGAACCGGTATACGCAATTTTTCCCTTGACAAGGTAGATAAATTCAAAGCCCTGCCAGTCTTCGGAGGAATCCAGGTAGAAGGTAGCGCCCTGGGCGATTTTTTGTTTCATTACCTCCCAGGAATCTTCCCGGGCGAGGAGCCGGATATCGGTGTTGTTCTTTGCCACCCGGTCGAGGTATTCCTCCTCACCGTGGATGAACGTTGGCTTGTCCATTCTTAATGGGGGAGTGTAATTCGTTTAATCGCAATTTTCAACATGGTCTCACCTGGCCTTTTGGTTAGAAGTCGAAAACCTTGCTCCGGAAAGCAGGCTGATTTTTCCCCGAAAAACCTTTGATTCATTGCGCCACCTACTGTTTTCGCCTGTGTAGAGGGTTAACCGGATATCCTTGTTATTCAGAATGAACCGGGCTAATTCGATTATTTGGAACGAAGA
>CAYZUF010000028.1:0-10968 GCA_964481645.1 uncultured Thermotogae bacterium | reverse complement strand
AACCGATGGCCAGGGGAGGGACCTGCTAAGCCGGATCATCCAGGGAGGAAGAATTTCTCTGATGGTGGCCATTTTAGGGGCCCTGGTCAGCGCTCTGGTGGGGAGTCTAATTGGCGGCCTCTCCGGATACTACGCGGGAGTTCTGGACATGATCCTGCAGCGGATCGTGGAGATAATTCAAAGCTTTCCCAAGCTGGCTATATGGATGGCCCTCAGCACCGCCATCCCCCCGCAGTGGCCTCCGGAATTCGTCCTGTACGGAGTGATGGCAATCTTCGCCCTTACCTGGTGGCCCATGCTGGCTCGGGAAGTTCGGGGCAAGGTCCTCTCCTACCGGGAAGAAGATTTCGTGATGGCGGCCAAGGCCCTGGGTGCCAACGACTTTCGGATCATCCTAAGACATATTATTCCCCATTCGCTCAGCCACATTATAGTGGTGTTAACCACCACCATTCCCATGTTCATACTGGCGGAGAGCATGTTGAGCTTTTTGGGCCTGGGTATTCAACCTCCCCTGGTTAGCTGGGGAGTCTTGCTCCAGAAGGCCCAGGACTTTCAAACCCTGGGCCAACATCCCTGGATCATGTTGCCTGGAGTATTCATAATTATCACCGTATTATGCATCAACTTCGTAGGAGACGGGCTTCGCGATGCCGCCGATCCCTTTTCCCAGTAGCCTGAAGGCTGTGAACCGACGGCACGACTTCCGTGTTCAGAATAAGTCCATCTAAAAACAAGGAGTGAGAAATGAGCAAAATTTCCCTTATCGGTGCCGGCAGCGTCGTCTTTGCCAAACAGTTGATCACCGATATATTGTCCTATCCCCAGCTGAGAGAGAGCACAATTAGCCTGGTGGATATCGACGAGGAAAGGCTGGAGCTGATCGAGACTTTCGCCTCCCGGGTGATCGAGGAGAAGGGATTCCCCACCAAATTGGAATCGACTATGGACCGGAGGGAGTCCCTGCAGGGGGCAGATTACATAATTTCCATGATCCAGGTCGGGGGGCTCGATGCCTACGAACTGGACATAGAGGTCCCCAGAGAATACGGTCTAAATCAGGCCGTCGGAGACACGCTGGGGCCAGGAGGAGTATTTCGGGGTCTTCGTACAATCCCCATCTATATGGAGATGGCAAGGGATATAGAAGAAATATGTCCCGAAGCTTTCTTCATCAACTACGTCAACCCGATGGTCATCAACTGCTGGGCCCTCAACGAGGCAACGGAGGTAGCCAACGTCGGTCTCTGTCACAGCGTCCAGGGAACTGCGGAGGACATAGCCGGATACCTGGAGGTCCCCCTGGAGGAGGTTAACTATCGCTGCGCGGGGATCAATCACATGGCCTGGTTTCTGGAGTACAGACTGGACGGGGAGGATCTCTATCCCCGCCTCGAGGAAAAATACCATGATCCCGACATTTACAAACAAGACGTAACCAGGTTCGAGTTTCTAAAGCACTTCGGTTACTTCGTGACCGAGTCCAGCATTCACATGTCCGAATACGTACCTTATTTTCGTAATTCCGAGAGTTGGAGAGAAAGGATCCACCGGAGACAGCGGGAGGACCCCACCGGGAGCTACGGAGGAGAAATTGGGTGGACAACCGAAGACGAATCCGGCGTCTACCTCAAGGTCTGTAAGGAAAAGGCCGAAACCTTCGACCGGGATATCCAGGAACTGCTGGAGGGACCAGTGGAGATCTCCCGCTCACGGGAATACGGCTCCACGATCATTCATTCACTGGAGACGGACCAGCCTTCCGTGATCCACGGGAACGTGGCAAACGAGGGACTGATAGACAACCTGCCCGCTGGATCTACAGTGGAAGTACCCTGTCTGGTGGACAAAAACGGCCTCCAGCCGACAAAGGTGGGAGAACTACCCTCCCAGCTCGCCGCCTTGAACCGGTCCAATATCAACGTACAGGAGCTGGCCGTGGAGGGGGCCCTGGAGCAGGATAGGGACGCAATCTACCAGGCACTCATGACCGATCCGCTCACTTCAAGCACCCTGGACATGGATGAAATCAAGGAAATGACCGACGAGTTGTTTCGGGCCCAGGAGGTATACCTGCCCTCGGGCTGGTACACCTAGGAAAAATGGGGTGAGTTTTCACCTGGATAAAGTATTTCCTCATGGAGGTGCATTCGATTACAGATGGCCAAACCGAAAGTAACTATTATAGGTGCCGGTAGCTTCTTCACCAACTCCTGGATAAGGGATATAGCCCTGTCGGAGGAGCTGGAAGGAGGTACCTTCGCCCTGATCGACATCGACCCGGAGAGACTGGAACTGACGGAGAAGATGGCGGAAAAGATAATCTCCGAGCTGGGAGTAGAGTGGAAGGTCGTTTCTTCCACCGAAAGGGAAGAGCTCCTACCGGAAACCGATTACCTGATCAATACAATTGAAGTCTCCGGAGAAGAGACCGTACAGGACGACTACGAAATCCCAAAAAAGTACGGCGTGGATCAGTGTATAGGGGATACCACCGGTCCCGGAGGGATTATGAAGGCCTTTCGAACTATCCCCGCCTGGTTGGAAATCCTGGAGGACGCGGGGAGTCTCTGCCCGGACGCACTGGTATTGAACTACACCAACCCCATGCACATGATGACCCTGGCCGCAAACGAGGTATCAGAGATGGAAGTGGCCGGACTCTGTCATTCCGTCCAGGGTACCTCCAGACAGCTGGCGGAGTACCTGGAAGTTCCCTATGAAGAACTGGATTGGGAATGTGCCGGTATCAATCACATGAGCTGGTTTACCAGGCTGGAGCGAGATGGGAGAGACCTGTACCCAAACCTGCTGAGGAAATCCGAAGACCCGGAGATATACGAGAAGGATCCAATCCGGTTCGAGATGACTAAGGAATTCGGGTATTTCGTGACCGAATCCAGCGGCCACTTCTCCGAATACGTTCCCTATTTCCGCAAAAGGGAGGATCTAATTGACGAATACTGTCGGGATAAGTACAGGGGAGGGAGCGGTTTCTATTCCAAGAACTGGCCCCGCTGGCGCCGGTCCCTGGATCGGGCCAGGAGGAGATGGATCGAGGGGGAAGAGATCCCGGAGGAACTAAAGGAGAATACGCCCGGTCTGGAAGAAATCGACTTATCCACCCGGAGTCACGAATACGGGTCTTATATTATCGAAGCTCATTGGACGGGAAAAGAAACCGTCATTTACGGAAACTTTCCCAACAACGGGCTAATAGGCAACCTGCAGGAGGACGGAATAGTGGAAGTTCAAACTCTGGTGGATAGCAACGGCTTTCACCCCTGTCAATTTGGTCCTTTGCCCGAACAGGTGGCCGCACTCAACCGGGCCAACATCTCCGTCCATAAACTGGCCGTCGATTCCATCTTGAATCGGGACAGGGAGGCGGGGATCCGAGCCTTTATGCTCGATCCTCTGACTGCTGCCGTCTGTTCACCGGCCGAGATCAGGGATATGGCCGAAGAACTCTTTGAGGCGGAGCAAAAGTTCATCCCCGATTATTTAACCGGATAAGCGGGCGGGTACTTTACCGGGTTTTTTGGCGCCGCGCTGGCTGGGTAACTTGATTTAGAAAGGCTTTTGGGAAATAATTTGGACTGAATTTTTGCGAGGTAAGAAAATGGAGAAATCCAATTCTCAAACCCAAGTTCGTGGATTAACCAGGAAGAAGAGAAGAAAAGAGGACGGTCGGATAATCATCTATTATACCCCGAAGGAGACCGAGGAGAGTTAAATGGCGGAACTGCGCTGGAACCCGATCTTAAAACGATGGAACATAATCTCCGACGCCCGGCAGGATAGACCGGTCCTTCCCGAGGATAGCTGCCCCCTCTGTCCGGGGGTACTGGAGGTTCCTCAGGACGATTACTACATAGTAACTTTCGAGAACAGGTTTCCGGCGCTCCAGCGGGACCCGGAGACCCCGAACCTGGAAGGGGACTCTTTCTATAGGGTAAGGGAAAACAAAGGGGTCTGTGAGGTAGTTCTGTATTCCTCGGATCACGATCTTATCCCCGCCGATCTGAGCCCGAAACGGCTGGAAGACCTGGTGGCGGTCTGGAGCGACAGGTTCGCGGAGCTGGGGAAGAAAGAATTCATCGAGTACGTCTACATCTTCGAAAACCGCGGACAGGAGATAGGTGTGACCCTGGATCATCCCCACGGACAGCTCTACGCCTTTCCCTTCGTCCCGCCGCTGGCCCGGAGATCGGTCGAAAGCGCCCGAAACTATCTCCAGGAGAACGGAAGCTGTATCTTCTGTCGAGTCCTGGAAAAAGAGACCAATTTCGGTCGCAGAATCATCTGGGAGGACGACAATTTCCTCGCCTTCGTGCCGTTCTATGCCCGACTTCCCTACGAGGTACACCTCTACCCCAAGCGCCACTTTCCGACGGTCAATTCCCTCCAAGGAACGGAGGTAAGATCGCTGGCGACCGGGATCAAGACCGTATTGACGAAATACAGGAACCTCTTTCCCATCGAGGACTTTCCCTATATAACAAGCTTCCACCAGGCGCCCGTGGACGGGGAAGACCACTCCTATTACCACTTTCACCTCGAGTTCTACTCACTGCAGCGAGCGGAAGACAAGATAAAGTACCGGGCGGGGGTGGAGACGGGTACCTCTACCTTTATCTCCTCGCTTTCGCCGGAGAAGATGGCGGAGGATCTCCAGGAAGCCGAGGCGGAGTTCAGCTCCTGATCAAAATGAAAACGGGGGAGCTGAAGAGAAAATTCGAGGAAGTCTTCGGCGGGGGGAGTGACCCGAAAGCCTACCGGGCACCGGGAAGGGTCAATCTGATCGGCGAACATACGGACTACAACGACGGCCTGGTGCTGCCCATAGCTATCGACCTTTCCACCTACGGGGTGATCGGGAGGAGTGGCGGTGAGAAGGTACGCCTTTATTCCGAGAACCTGGGACGGCTGGAGGAATTTACACTGGAGGAGGCATCCCAGAGGCAGAAGGACTGGTCGGACTACGTTCGGGGAATTTTGACCGGTCTGGGGGAGCTGACCGACTCCCTCCAGGGATTCGACCTCTACATAAACTCGGAGGTTCCCGTGGGAAGCGGACTAGCCAGCTCGGCCGCTCTGGAAATAGTTACCGCGATCGGGGTCAAGGAGGAGTTCCACCTGAAGGAGCTGGAGGACCTGGAATTGATCGAGCTCTGCCAGCGGGCGGAGAACCAGTTCGTCGGAGCCAACACGGGGATCATGGACCAGTACGTATCCTACTTCGGTCGGAAGGGGGCCGCCCTGCTGATAGATACCTCCAACCCCTCCCATTGCTCGACCAACCTGGACCTCGAAGGGTATTGCCTGCTGGTCCTCGATACCACGGTTTCCCACACGCACGGGGATAACGCCTACAACAAACGCCGGGAAGAATGCGCAAAGGCTCTCCGGATTTTGAACGACGCTCGCAGCGGAGGGGAGTTCAATTCCCTGAGCCGGGTTTCCCGGGAGGAGCTGGAGGAACTGGGGAACCAACTGCCGAAGACTCTCCGCAAGCGGGCGAAACACGTAGTGGAGGAGAACGAGAGGGTTGAGGAAACAGCTAAATCCCTGGCCCGCGGGGACGTTAAGCGGGCCGGAGAGCTTTTCTTCGCTTCTCACGCCAGCCTGCGGGACCTCTACGAGGTTAGCTCTCCGGAGCTGGACTTTCTGGTCGACTTCGCCGAAAGGGAAGGAATTCCCGGAGCCAGGATGACCGGTGGCGGTTTCGGGGGGTCCACGGTTCACCTGGTGCCCGCCGGGCGGTTGCAGGAGTATTTGAGTAAGAGCAAACGGGAGTTCGAGGGGGAATTCGGTGTAACCCCAAAAGGGTTCGTGGTCTCCCCCAGTGACGGAGCCCGGGCGGAACCGACGCCCCCGAGTTGATCGACCTCTCAAAACCCCCTGTTCTACCTTACTAGATTCCACCAATCCAGCCCGCGGAAATTCCTGACTCGCGTGCTCAAACTGGTGCCTTCATGGGAGTGGTTCCCACTTATAGGAAGTAGTTTTCTGGAAGATTTACTCTCATCCCCTTATTGGAATATCCCTCCCCGGGGCTCATCTCCGATATATCTCCGATGAGCCCCGGTCCGGTCAGACATATGCGCTCGCTCCCTAGGATTTTCCTCGCTCTGGATTGGTGGAAGGTTAGAGAAGCCCCGCACTAGCGCAACTAAGAGTGGTAGCTTTCCCTTGCCGGAAAGCCTGCGCCTCGGACTCCCTCCCTCGGAGAGATAATTCGGGGGAATTGACTTGTCTCCCGGAACCGAGTAAGGTTGTAATGAAGCGACAAATAAACAAGTATTAAAGTCAATTTGTACTCAGAATTTAACGTTTGATCTTTCCATATCGAAGAGAAGGTGAAATCATGATTACGGAAGAAGAAGTAGAAGACGCACTGGAAGAAATCAGACCGTCAATCCAGGCCGACGGGGGAGACGTAATTCTGGACGAGATCACCGAGGATAACGTGGTCAAAGTTCAGCTGGTGGGGGCCTGCGTGGGTTGCCCCATGTCTACCATGACCTTAAAGCGGGGAGTAGAGAAGGTCCTGGAGAGCAACATCCCCGAAATCAAAGAGGTTCAGGCTGTTTGAGCTGGACGTCTTGAGCGAGCTTCGTCAACCTAGTACCATAGGCTAACGAGCTGAGAACTTCCTTTCCAGGGCGAGGCCGCGGCACTTATCGGGAACTTGATTTCCTCTCGCGGGATCAAGGGGGAATTGAAAGTTTCAGGTTAGTCCTGGAGCGGTTTCTTGGTTAAATTCCTATAATCAGAGGTGGGAGAGATGGCAGCAAGTCTCAATCAGGTGATTCTGATTGGAAATCTAACTGAGGATCCCGAACTTCAGTATACCCAGTCCGGGGTGGCCAGGACCACTTTTACCATAGCGGTTAATCGCCAGTACAGGGATAGCAACGACGAATTACAGGAGGATACGACCTTCGTCCCCATAACCACCTGGAGGAATCAGGCCGAGAACTGTGCCACCTATCTCAGTAAGGGTAGACCGGTAGCGGTAACCGGGAGACTGAGAATCTCCAGTTACGAGGACGACGAAGGCAACAACCGGAAGTGGACCAGCGTGGTGGCCAGGAACGTCCAATTTCTCGGTTCCGGACAGAACAGGGAGCCGGAGGGCGAAGAAGTCCAGAGTCCGACTCCGGAGAGACCGGAGCCGAGTTCGGACGACGATGACGACGAGGAAATCCCCTTCTAACAGCTGGTTCTCCCGGGGGAAGGAGAAGCCGAACCGATCGGACCCTACGGGCAACGGACAGCTTCACCCCGGTATAGACAGCTTCACCCCGGTATAGATTGAGGAAGGATTAGATTAACGTAGCTCGTCCTTCAATTTAGCACCCAGCTCCCCGGGAAGGGCTTTGACCACGGTCCCCATGACCAACGGGTTTTTGGCCATCTTTTTGGCCAGCGGATAGAGATGATCTATATCCCCGTTTTCCGCCACCCAGTCAGCTATCTTCGGCCTATTCAGGAGACCGAGTAGCCGGGATAGCTTCCGGTCGGAGACTTTCACCAGCACCCTGTGTAGCAACATCTCCCTACTTAGCTCCTTCCCCACGCGGTCCATCCATTCCCGGTAATAGTACCCGGCAGGATCTTCCAGCCCGGAGAGAGCTTTCACGGCTACTTCCCCGGCCAGCCTGGAGGTAATAGATATCGGATAGAGCCCTCCGCCGGTGGTCGGTTTTACCTGGCCAGCGGCGTCTCCCACCGTGAGAACGGACCCCCGCGAGGAGTGATCCGGGACCCCGATGGGGATGACTCCGGTCCGAAACTCTTCCGGCTCCTCCTTTACTCCCCCTACCGCATCGAGCAACCGATCGAAGAACTGCCTCAGCCCTTTCCCCTCATGGGTGGCCAGGCCCACCCGGGCTACTTCCCCGGAAACGGGGATGACCCAGCCAAAGAATCCGGGGGCGATCTCCCGGCCAAAAAAGACCTCCACGTAGTCCTCGCGGAAAGGGCGCATCTCCATCTCTGCCTGGATGGCATAAAGTAATTTCGAAGGACGCTCCAGCCCGAACAACCTCCGAACGTCGCTCCTGGGACCGTCGGCCCCGATAATTACCTCCGGACTTACCTCCCAGTCCTTAGAGCCGCGAATCGACCTGACCCCCACCGCGGATCCGTTCCGGCGGAAAATTTGCGTCTCGGGGTGAACGAGGACCCCTTCGTCTTTAGCCCGGGAAAGGAGGTCGGCATTAAGCTTGTCCCTGTCAATTACATAGGACTTTACCTGGGGGGAAGAGAGCTCGAAATCGGATCCGTCGGGGGGGTGGACCAGAACACCTCTGACCTCGTTAACCACCGTCCGGTCAGCGGCCCCTAATTTTTTCCAGGTGCTCAGACTGACCAGCCCGCCGCAGGCACTGGACCGGGTAAGATCGAACTTCTTGTCGAGCAAAACAGTATCCGCGCCGCTCTCGGCCGCCACCCGGGCAGCGATAGAGCCCGCCGGACCAGCTCCGATCACCAGCACCTCCGGATCCCGTTCTAACATTTTTACCACCTTAGAGTCAGGTTGATCGTCCTCTCCGCCCGGTTCCGGCTCCCGAGCACCTCGAGCTCCAGCCGGCGATCTCCCCGATAGGCAAGAGAAAGGCCGTAATTACTCCCCCCCACCGACGATTGGATAAAGCCGATACTCAACCCCTCGCCCGCCAGGCGCAAACCCCAGCCGGCGAAACCCATATCCTCCACCAGGGCGAAAAAAGTGCTCTTACCGTAGCTCAACTTCCCCACCAGGCCAAGGGTAAGCGGACCGTCGGTGGAATTCAGGCTCAGACCCTGACTCCAGCGCAGGCTCTTCTCTCCAAAGGGCAATTTCTTTCCTCCGGATAACCTCAGATAGCTACCCTGAAGGTTTCCGAACCGGGATAGGCTGCCTCCAACCAGGGAGGTCCAGTAACCTCCCTCCCGCACCGGATACCACCGGGACTTTCCTCCTTCTCCGGCGTCCAGCTGCAGGTCGTAATCGAGGCTCAAATTACCCAGGGTATAGGAACCACTCCCCCCGAGCCGATAGCCAGAGGAGTCAAGCCACCCCCTGGAGGTGGAGGAAAGAGCCCAGCCCCCGATCTTGTAGTCGAAGAAGCTGACCTGGAGACCTCCGGCGATATCTTCTGGATCGAGAGCGGCCAGGGAGGAGGTCGTACCCACCAGAAACGGGCTCAGGTCCCAGTTTCCCAGGGAAAGCGCCCTCTTATTCCCCAGAGCCAGACCGAGCCCCAGCTCTCCCTCCGCGGTTCGCGTCAAACCCAGTCTGAACCCCTCCACTTCGAGGTCAACCAGGCCGAAATAGCCCGGATAGCCAACCATCAATTTAGATTCCCCCAGGACGACAGAGGAGGGGCTGAGACAGGGAAAAAGGAGGGCGAGAGAAACTACAATAACCGGCAAGAGGAGCCAACGATTATTCGGGCGTCGTAGGTTAATTATCATGTAAATCCCTTCTCACCAGCTAACCAACCAGATACCTTTATCCTCCCTTCCGCCTTTCGAAAAGCATATTCATTATTCCGTACCGGGCCAGGAGGGAGAGGCCGAGACCGACGAAAAACAACTGGATAACTTTAACGGAAAACGAATAGGCAACGGCCTCGCTCCCGGAAATTCCAAAGAGGGCGAAGATGCCGATGAACCCTCCTTCGGATACACCTATTCCTCCGGGAGTAACCCAGAAGAAGGAAGACAGGACGGAAATCATGGCGAACAACATGGTGAGCTCGACGATCGAGAAGATTCGGCCCTGGGTGAAGTAAAAGTATATCTGGGGCCGGATAAACATGAACACGGTGGCCACCAGATCCAGGAAGAGGGCACCAACCGTATGCTTAATATGTTGCCCGAAGGCCATGGAGATCTCTTTTTCCAGGTGGTTTACTCCGTCCTCCGCCCTCTCTAGCAGTTCCGTCCAGGGCAAATTCCTCTTTAAAAACGCGGTAAACCTGGTAAAGAGGAAAAGTTTGTTGACAAAATTGAGAATTAGAACCGAGACCAGGCTGACGAAGAGCAGTGAAATCAGAACCAGGTAAAGGAGCATATCGGAGGGAAGCGTGCTGTAGAGTCCCAGCAGCGCTCCAGCCAGGATCACTGCGACCAGGGCGGCCATCATGGTAATCCTCTCGGCGACGATGGTGGCAAAAATCCGGCTATAGGAGGAGTCACTCTCCTTTTCAATTATCAGAGCCCGGACCGGCTCCCCGCCGAAGTGCAGGGACGGGGTAAGGAAACTGACCGCAAAGCTTCCTATCCTGGCCCAGAAGCTCAGACTAAACGGGGCCGAGACCCCGTAACCCTTCATGACCACTATCCAGGCCAACGTCCAGAGGAAGAAGGTCAGTACGATGGCGCCGACCATAAGCGAAAATCCGTCCCAGCCGAGGGCCCCTATCTGCTGTATTACCTTTCCCGGGCCAATGTAAGCCAGTATGGCGGCCAGTACACCAAGGCCAAAAATTATCGAAAGAAAAGTCGTCGTCTTCCGACCTACTTTCAAGATAACCCTCCAGGAAGGTTAGTACGAATCCAGTTGTACAAGGCTAACGGATACTTTATACTTTAGCAATATTTGCCTCAATCAGGGGTGAACCATGCCCGACAATTATGACTTCAGCAACAGAGAAAACAGAGGAAGTTCCGACTGGGATCAACTGAGAGATAGCCTGAAAAAGTTCGGCGACAAGACCGGCTGGATTATTATTGCTTTGGTAATCATCATCTACCTGCTTCAGGGGGTCTACCAGGTGGGCCCGGCCGAAGTTGGCCTGGTAAAACGGTTCGGCAAGCACGTCAGGACGGTAAATTCCGGACTGAATTACCACATTCCACCTCCGATCGAGACCGTCCAGAAAGTGGACGTCAGGTCCGTTCGTAAAATTGAAATTGGCTACGAGACGGTGTCTCCACCCCCAAATCCCCGGTACCGGGTCGACGAGGAAG
>CAYZUF010000027.1:0-11025 GCA_964481645.1 uncultured Thermotogae bacterium | reverse complement strand
GAAACTTTCGACGGATTTATTTTTGACCTGGACGGAACTGTCTACCTGAGCGACGAGCTTTTGCCGGGAGCGAAGGAAACCATAGGAGCCATTCTCGATAGAGACAAAGAGATAGTCTTTCTTTCCAACAAACCCCTTAACCGAAGAAGCGTTTATGCACAAAAGCTTTCCCGGCTGGGTATCTCCGTGAAGGAGGATCAAATAATTAACTCCTCCTTGGTTACGGCCAGGTTCCTGGCCGAACGGGAACCTGGCGCGGTAGTCTACGCGGTCGGAGAGAAGGCTTTACTGGATGAGCTTACCAGCCACGGGATCGAAGTTTCCTCCGACCCAGCCAGGATAGATTATGTAATTGCAAGTTTTGATAGGAATTTTCATTACGACAAACTTAAAATAGCCTACGAGGCGATAACCAACGGGGCCCGGTTTATAGCGACGAACTCGGACCGAACCTGTCCAATAAAAGGGGGAGAAATCCCCGATGCAGCGGGTATGATCGGAGCCATTGAAGGGGTGACCGGCAAAAGGGTAGAAATGATTGCCGGTAAGCCCTCTACCTACATGCTCGAATCGGCGCTGGATATTCTTGGCGTGGCAAGCGATAATTGCGTCCTCGTTGGAGATAGACTGGAAACGGATATCAAGATGGCCCTCGATCATAATATCACGGCGGTACTGGTTCTTACAGGAGTAACTTCCCGTCAGGACTTAGCTGACAGTGGAATTGCCCCCGATTTTGTGGTTGAGAATTTAGGAGGACTCCGCTCCCTCATAGAGATTTAGCCCTTGAGTAAGGGGGAGTTCCTGTGTAATCCCGGTGGGAGTTGCGGGGAAGTGAGTCACTTCGCGCTCCAGTTACCTACTCCTGTGAGCAGGCGCAACCCTTTCCTCCGCGGTCCGTTAAAGTAGCTGGAGCACTCTATATAGAACAAAAGCGAGACAGGCAGCCGCCGTCGGAGTTGCGACCCAGCCCACGGCGATCTCAATTATCTTCCTCAGGCTCACTGTCTGGGCTCCCTTGACCAGCCCTACGCCCACGATGGCCCCCACTATGGCCTGGGAGGTGGAGACGGGAATACCTATTATGGAAAAGAAATGGACGGCTACGGCGGCCGCCGTCTGGGCGGAGACCGCTGAAAGGGGCCCAAGTGGGGTGATTCCTCTGCCCACGGTTTCGGTTACCCGCCTCCCATAAGTCAGCACCCCGGCGGAAAGAGCAATACCCCCGAGCAGGGCGAGCCATATTTCGTCGATTCCCAGAACGGTCAACGGGCCGACGGAGTTACCTACGTCGTTTGCACCGAGAGAGAAGGCTACGTAGGCACCCGAGATTATGACCAGGTAGCTGAGTACTCGATCCCAGAAGGTTACCCTTTTTGCCCGCTTGAGAAAAAAAGCGAGAATATGATAAAGGATAAAGCTCATAAGGGCGGTCAGGGGGGGTGATAATACCCAAACTTCTCCGATGGTCGCAACTTGAGGGATGTTTATCCCGTTACCCATGGAGAGTCCGGCGCCCACGACTCCCCCCACGATAGCCTGCGAGGTAGAGACAGGCACCTTGAAGAAGGTGGCCAGGGTCACAAATATCCCCGCGGAGAGCATGGCCGTAAGTACGGCCATGGTGTTTAACGGGTTTGCCACTACCCCCTCTCCGATGGTCTTCATCACGTTGTGGCTTTGCAGGAGAGCCCCTAGGACGACGAAGACGGCCACCAGGTAGACCATCTTCCGATAGGAGATGAGGCCGGACCCCACCGGTGTACCTATACAATTGGCGGTATCATTGGCTCCTATATTCCAACCGACGTAAAAACCAACCAGGATCAATAGACCTAACATCGCTACCGTTTTGGCCTTTGAGACGTCATTTGCTGGTCATTATCCGGATGAAATTCCCCGCGTTTTCTATATGATCTAACGTATTGTTGACCTTCAGAGCGATTTGAATTAGATGATATTTTTCGATTCCTGCTAAATTGTCGTCGTCGTAGACCGATTTAATGGCCTTCCTCGTGGTCTTATCCGCTTCGTGTTCCAGCTCGTTTATTTCCTCGATGGAGTTCAGAACTTCGTCCAACTTTTCCTCGCTGGTGTCCGTACCCTTTATTATCTGACTGGCGTTTTTGACCAGGCTTTTATATTCCACAACCGACAGCTCCAGGGTCCGGGCCAGGGTATCCAGTGAATCCTTATACCGGTCGGGGAGTCTGAGCTTGAGCTCTAACATGGGCAGGAGTTCGGCCACGTCCTGGGAGTTATCGGCAATTTCGTCCTGATTCCAGAGCAAAGAGAGCAGGTCCGAGCGGGCCACGGGCATCAATAGGTCGCTGCGCGGCAATTCGCGGCGAATCTCCTGTTTCGCCTTGTCCGCTTCGAACTCTAGCCTGGATACCGTCTCGCCCCGGACCTGACTTCCTTCCGCGTATTTGTGTATTTCCTCTACCAGGGCGTCCACTGTATCTCCTACCATTTCCGCGTGCTCTATGATTTGATCGAAAGGCGAGGTTTCGGTTAAGGCTCCTGTAAGAGACCGGGCGATTTGCTTAACTCTTTCTGATATTGACATGGTCAACCTCTCCAGTAAGCTAGACTAAAGATATAGTATCCGTCTATACCAATATATAGTATCCTTATCATCATCCTAGCGTTATCATGGCGAGCTTTCAAGTGACAAGCCATGCCAAAACGGCTCGCCAGATCACCTATTTTGAACTGATCTCTTTTATGAGTGTGCTCTCGTGATTTATTTAATTTCTTGGAATTGCGGAGATTCGTCCGGAAGACCCCGGCCCTCAATTCGGACCGGTACAGAAACCTTTGGTTCTTTGACAAGTGGCTTGACATTTCCTCTCGGAACGATATCTTGTGTTATTGGGGGAGCCGGAAGGCAAATCTTTCCAGGAAGGAGGTGGGGGTTAGTTGGTCAATTTAACTACTACCTGGCGAAAGGTTGCGAATATCGCCCACAGGGGTGCAGGAAGTATTTCCCCCGAGAACACCCTAGTGGCGGCTCGGAAAGCGTACCAGACGGGGGCCGATATGTGGGAACTAGACGTTCAGCTGACCGGGGACTTGGAGTTGGTTGTCATTCACGACGACACCCTGACCAGGACCACGGACGTAGAGGAAGTCTTCCCCAATAGGGCAAGCTATCGGGTCGATGACTTTACGCTCCCCGAGATCAAGCAACTAGATGCCGGGAGCTGGTTCGTTGACGAGGATCCTTTTGGTGAGGTAAAGCGAGGAAACGTGACCCGCGAGGATATCGATGATTTCCGGGGGCAAGAAGTGCCAACCCTGAAAGAGGCCCTGGAGCTAACCGAATCCCTGGACTGGGAAGTCGACGTAGAAATAAAACCGGTTGAAGGGCCGGCTATTACTATGGAAAAGCGGCTGGAGACTCTGGCAGATGCGGTGGTCTCCTTGATACGCCAGCTAGATATGGAAGACCGTGTAATTGTTTCCTCCTTTGACCACGCCGTGGTTGAACTGGTAAAAGAACTCAACCCCAGTATTTCAGGAGGATTGCTCGTTAAGGAGCCAGTTCCTGAACCGATCGAGGTTCTGCAGGCCACCGGGGCGGAGTACTACATGATTGCCGGGTCCGCGCTTACCGAGAAGGAAGGAATGAGGAATTTAGGGCGGTTAAACGAGACGGAGATGGAATATACAGCTCTGGTATGGACTGTAAACGAGACGGAGGATCTGCGAAAACTGGTTACAAGGCAGCTGGTTGGAGGTGTGATTACCGACTATCCTCAGAGGTTATCGACTTTGCTGGAAGCGTTGGGATAGATTCCCAAATTGGAGTTCGTGTCCGTTGGGACTGGCTGGCGGTCCTTTTGGATATTTACGATTTACTTGATATATAGTTGTTTTCTTGTTATGTTATCCTTTGATTATGTCTGATATTCTTGCTGAAGAGAGAAGAAGGAAGATACTGGAACAGCTGGAGGAGGAAGGGACGGTCAAGACTTCTCAGCTAGCCAGCCTCTTTTCCGTCTCCGAGGTCACCATCCGCCGGGACCTGGAGGTGTTGAAAGAGGAGGGAAAGTTAAAGAAGGTCCACGGGGGAGCCGTGGCCAACGAGCAGGATTTTAAGTCGTCCTATCACGGTGACACTATTACCTTCGAGCCTTCTTTTCGGGAGAAGAGCGAGGTCCACCAGGAAGAAAAGGAGAAGATCGGAAGGAAAGCCGCTTCCATGATAAAAGACGGTAGTTCCGTCTTCATCGGGACGGGGACTACTACCATGCAGATAGTAAAACATCTGGGGGACAAATCAGCCCTCACCGTGGTAACCAATTCGTTAAATCACGGGTTGGAGCTAGCCAGAGTGCCGGAAGCGGAGATCCTGATGACCGGTGGCCAGTTGCGGGCAAATACCTCCGCCCTCGTTGGCCCAATCGCCAAGCGCTCCCTGGAGGAGATATATGTCGATACTTTGTTTCTCGGGGTCAACGGTATTTCCATAGATCAGGGGTATACGGTACCTTCGTTGCGTGAGGCGGATATGGCCCGCCGGGTGACCAGGATGGCCAATCAGGTGATCATAGTTGCGGATTTCTCAAAGTTCGGCAAGGTCAGTCACGCCAAGGTGGCCGAGGTAGACGGTGCTCACAAGGTTATCACCGACGACCAGGTGGATAAAACCTATCAGGAGGCCTTTTCCGACATCGGGGTGGAACTCGTTCTGGCTGAATGAGGCTGGTTATTGGGTTTTCCTCTTCTGGAGGGCTAGACCAACCTTTCCCACCCTAGAGGCCGAGGTATCTGGTAAATATTTCCAGGGAGTTCAGGACGTCCTCCACCGAGTAGAGCTCGAAAATTACTGTTCTCCCCCCTTCGTATCCCTTCAGTTTCGTGACGAGTCGGGTTAGATCTATCGTCCCCTCGCCCAGCTGTAGATGTTGATCGTTCTTGCCATCGTTATCGTGGAAGTGAAAGTACTTTGGCCGTAGATCCAGTAGCTCCGCTAGAGCTCCGGAGACATTCGCGTGCCCCGTATCCAGGAGGAACTCGGCGTTTTCGAGCGAGGATAACAGGTATTGTACATCCTCCTGCCCCTCGCAAAGTCCCGAAGGCAGGTTTTCTACCAGTAACTTTGTCTTTCTTGGTAATGCGTGTTCTGCCAAGGCTTCGAGCGACTGGCGCGAGTTTTGGAGGTAGTTCTTCCTTGGTTTGTACAGAGGTTCGAGAGCGGAAGCGGGAGGTAGGGCCCGTCGGATAGATAGGTGACCGGGATGGAGGACCACGGTCCGGGCATCTATGTTGGCGGCAAAGTCAATCGCCCTTTTCGCTTCGTCGACGTAAATCCCGCGTAACCCCTGGTGGGGGTGAGCTAAATCATCGTAAAGGAAAGGAGCGTGGACAGAATACCGGAGCCCGTACCGGTGTTTGAGCCCATTTAGTTTTTCTGCCGTGTTTTCCGGTCGTTCTAGCGGTTCCGCCAGGGCGATTTCCATCCGTTTTAGCCCGATACCGGCCCCGAGGAGCTCTTTTACCGCTTTTACGGGATCGTGGGGGTAGGGGAGAGTCGAGGCCCCGATCCTCCAGCGGGAGCCAAGAGTTTCGTAAACCCGATCTTCAATTTTCGATACCTTCAAAATTACCTCCTCGTAGATACTCAGTAAGAACTTTCCCGAAACGGGCGTCGGGAAATTATAACCGACATCTGTTGTTCAGGTTAGGAGTCAATTACCCTCCTTGCGGGCGAGGCTGCGCGAACCCTTGAAAACGACTGCCTCAGGGGTTCGACTCCTCTACACGTTCTTTGGCCTGAGAACTGACCGTAATTGTGCCAGTGTAAGCTAGCGTGGAAAGCCTAGGCATGTGATAAAGCCTCGCTCCACGATGAATGAGGATGAGCTTATAACCCTAACGATTGGAGCGATACGGAATAGTAAATGAGGTAAGATCCGGCGGCGACGATTATCGCCCCGCCAATTTTTCCCATATAGGGAAGCAGCTTGGTTAACCATCTGTTCAACCCTTCCCGAAGAAACCTGGTGGCGATAGATATGGCCGTAACGACAAGCCCCATACCGGCGACGTAGGAGAAAAAAAGTAGAACAGAGAAAAGATAACTTCCCGATATTAGCGTTTGAGAGATGACCATCAGAAATATTGGAAGGGTGCATCCCAGCGAAGCCAGGGCGTAACCCAGACCGTAGAAATAAAACGGCTTCAGACAGCCTTGCCCGCCTTTGTGTTCGAGGCGCGAAGTTAACCCGGCGAGATTCAAGTGGGGCCCTGCCTGGCCGGTGAAGGTGATTATTCCCAGGAGGACAAGTCCGATCCCCACCGCAAGGGAAAACCACGGTGAGACGGTCAGAATCACTGAGCGACCGAGAAAGGAGAATAACAGGCCGAAGATACCGAATATGGAGAAGAATCCCGCAGTCATGGTTAAACCCGCCGCCAGGCCACCGAGCGTCTTCTGCCGTCGTACTATACAATTTCCAGCGTCCTTTTCCCTGGTGAGAAAGTAAGAAATATAGGATGGCAGTATGGCAACTCCGCACGGGTTCAAAGCGGCTGCTATCCCCGCGGAAAAAGCAAAACTAAACTGTAACGGATTCACGGACGGTCACCCCTGAGAGCGTCATTCGTTAAGGATCCGGAAAATGCAGCAGTAGGACTATTTTATCTTAATCGCGCTTCGTTGCATTTTCCAGATTTTACCAATATTATCATTTTTGTAGATAAATTAAAGAGAGGGATAAAATGAGAAAATTTAACAGTTTACCGACGATGTCTATATTAATTGTTTCTGCTGTTATCGTGTCTTTAGTCTCCGGTCCGATCGTTTTTGGGGAGTCACATACTGATCCCGACGTAATTCTGGTTCCGGTGAACTATGACTCTTCCGACCAGGTAGTAACACTGCTCAACAAATCCGGGGAAAAGCTTGACCTATCCGGATTCAGGATAAGGGACGGTTCGGGAAATGCTTTCGAGTTTCCGTCGGACGAACAGTCGGACCTGGAACCCTTTGGTGTAATGAGAGTGCATAGCGGTCCCGGCGCGAAAGAAGAGTACCCCGGGGAAAAGGACTTTTACTGGACGGGCCAAAGTATCTGGGCTGAGACCAAGAAGGCCCGGCTGGTCGATCCGGATGGAAAAGTGGTGTCGGAACTTGACCTTTCGACCACCGGACAGGTGGACCAGCTGGCACGTTGTCTTACAAGGAACGGGGTTAAGATGTACGGTCTCGCTACCTGTCCCCATTGTCAGTCTCAGAAGGACGAATTCGGTAATTCCTTCAGGTACGTCAACTACGTCGAGTGTACAGAAAATCGGAGAACCTGTATGGACGCTGGAATAAGGAGCGTACCTGCCTGGGTCTTCGAGAAGTCGGACAGGCGGAAAGTAGGTACGAAATCGCTGGAGAGGCTTTCCACTCTTGCGGGGTGTAGCTATGACGAGTAAGTTGTTTTAAGGCTTGACAGAAACTGTCGTTTTCATTGAACGTGTTTCGGATGATAGATCGTTAGAGGATATACATATACTCGGGGCTTAGGTAAGACCGAGGATTAAGTTTGATCGAGTTGAGGGTCTAGAGAATTTTTCAGGACCGCCGATCGAATAGAGCCGGTTCTTAATCACGTAGAATCTGAGTTGATTTTCGATGAACCCGGAAAGGCTGGGAAACAAGTTACGGACGGTCAGAACCAACAGAGACCTTACTCTGGACGAGGTCTCTTCCCGACTGGGAGTAACGCCTTCTTACCTTTCGGAAATAGAGCGCGGCAACAAGGTTCCTTCCCTGAGAGTTCTCTGTGACTTATCTACGGACCTCGATTTACCGAGGGGCTTTTTCCGGGACGTTCTTGAGGAGCCGGGGGACGAGGTAATGTCTTTCGGTGAGATGCTGAAAAGTCGAAGAGAGGAAATGGATATGACCAGAGAAGAGTTAGCCCGGGCTATTGGCTGGCCCCGGACCTATCTCGAGACGGTTGAATCGGGCAATAAGAAAGTACCCGAAAAATTCATTCGCGATCTGGGGAAAGCCCTTCAGTTTCCCAGCGTCTTTTTCGAGCTTTCAGCTTCGGAAGAGATAGGTAAAAAGGTAAAGTTTTTCAGAAGTAACACGGGTTTAACCCAGAAAGAGCTCGCCGAAAAATCCGGTTTATCCACTTCACTCGTCAGTAAAATAGAAAGAGAACGGGTTCAACCTTCGTTACAAACCCTGGTAAAGCTGTCGGAAGCTCTTGGTGTGTCTCCCTGCTGTTTTGTTTTGCAGCTGAGTCAGGATTGGGCCAGTTCGGAGTATTTAGGCAAAAATATATCTACCGACTCATCTCCGGGAAGAGAATCTCGACTGAATGAAATAATCAGTATCCTCTACGAGCTTGACGAGGAAGAACTGGACGATCTTGCCGAGTATCTCGCCGAACTAAGAGGTTAAAATTTACGCTCGGATTCCTCCCCTATATTAACCTTTCCACTAATTCACCAGTCCGTTCATTCAGAAGCAACTTGTATTGATTGATAAAATAGGTAAAAATTTGGTATTATTTGTTGAATAAGTGAATTCATTAACTATCTTCGGCCCGAGAAATTAAACCGGGAGGAGTTATATATGAAAAAAGACTGGAAGGGTGAATTGGAAGACCTGTTTGGAGAGAGGGTGAAATTTGAGGAGATAGAAAGGAGGCTTTATTCTCGCGATTCGGCTTCTTTGCCCCAGCCGATCGAGCGGTTCGTCGACAACGTGCCCCAGGCTGTAGTTCAGCCGGTCGAGGTCACTGAACTGGTGGAACTTTGTAGAATCAGCCGGAATTACTCGATCCCCGTGGTTCCCCGGGGTGGTGGCACCAGTGGCTACGGAGGAGCAATTCCCGCCGAAAGCGGTATAGTGGTCGACTTCACCAGGATGAACGACGTCCTGGGGGTAGACGAGAGGGAAAATACTGCCACGGTTCACCCAGGGGTTATCTGGGAAAACCTCGCAAAGGAACTCGAAGCAAACGGCCTTTACCCGAAGATAATGCCCAGCAGCGCGCCGGGAGCAACGGTCGGTGGATGGGTTGCGGAAGGCGGGGCCGGAATTGGCAGTTTCCGGAACGGCTACGTCAGGGACGGCGTAAAAGAGGTCGAGCTCGTTAAACCCGATGGCGAGGTGGTCAGGTTTGCCTCGGACGACCTGGATCTCGTTTCGGGTGCCGAGGGAATAACCGGTTTTATTACCGAGGTCGTCCTGGAAGTCGACGAAGACGAAGAGATGGCACCGAAGATGGTCTCGTTCGACTCTCTAGAATCTCTATCCGGTTTTCTCGAAACGATCAGGGCCAACGGACTTCCGATATGGCACTTGGGGATATCCAACTCTAACTACATCGAAAACCAGGGCAGAGCAAAAGGAGCCGACGGAGTTCCCGGCGGCCGCTACTTTGCGCTTATGGCCTATCCGTCTCGGGAAGAAGAGATTCAATCAAAAGTAAGCGAGCTTGCCCGAAGAACGGGAGGAACCGTCCTCGCCGACGACTTTGCCGAAGAAGAGTGGGAAGATCGATTTTACCCGCTCAGAATGAAACAGCTGGGCCCGTCCCTTGTCCCGAGCGAGGGAGTAATTCCGGTTTCGTCCTTAACTTCGATCGTCAGCGAGCTGGAAGAAAAGTACCCGGACCTTGCCCTTGAGGGTCACTTTGCGGGAGACGACGAGTTGACGCTGTTGACCTTTATGTTGACCGACGAACGGGCTCCCGCATATACGTTCGACTTCAGCAAGTCGTTGAACGTTCTGGATACGATAGTCGAGCACGAGGGGAAGCCCTATTCTACCGGACTCTACCTTACGGGAAAGGCCGATCAGCTGCTGGGGAAGGACAGAGTGGAGACTCTTAAGGAATATAAAGAGAAATTCGACCCGGACGAACTATTCAACCCGGGGAAACTGATCCCGAGTAAGACGAGCCTGTTGGACCTGGGTATAAAGATAGCGGAAAATACGGAGCCGGCAGTTGAAACCGTCGGAAGACTGTTCAGCAGCAGGCCTGCGAAGGAGAAAGAGCTCCCGTCCGAGCTTAATTACAACTCCTATTCCTGTGTGAACTGCGGTTACTGTCGCGACGTCTGTAGCCTCTTTGACGGCCGAGGCTGGGAGAGTTCTTCTCCCCGGGGCAAGTTCAACTTCCTCAAGGATTACGCCAGAGGAAAAGTCGAGATGGACCAGCACATGGTTGATACGTTCCTGCTCTGCACCACCTGTAAGAGATGCGACGACGTATGCCAGGCGGGAATTCCTATTCAGGAGGAGTGGGACGAGATCCGCGGCTTCCTGGTCGACGATGAGGGTTATCAGACCTTCCCGGCCTTCGAAATGATGAAGGGAAGCTACGGCGCGGAAAAGAATATCTGGGCGGAGAAAGCCAGCGAGAGGGCCGACTGGGTCCCGGAGGAGGTAACGCCTCTCGACAAAGGAGAGGTCGGCTACTGGGCCGGCTGTACCGCTTCGTTCCTGGAAAACGACATTGCCCGTAACGGAGTTCGGATACTGGACGACGGCGGCGTGGAGTTTTCCTACCTGGGTGAGGACGAGGGTTGCTGCGGTATACCGTTCCTGACCTCGGGAAAATGGGACGAATGGGAAAATGCCCTGAGGTATAACGTCAGCCAAATAAAGGAGAGGGGGATAGAAGAACTCGTGACCTCCTGCCCCGGTTGTTACGTCGCTCTGGACCACTATTACGACGAGTGGGCCGAAAAGCTCGGGATCGAGTGGGACGTCAAGGTAAAGCACATAACCGAAGTTGCAAGTGAACTGATAAAAGACGATAAACTAAAGTTTTCCGAAACACGGGATCTCGACGTGACCTGGCACGATCCCTGCCATATCGGCCGACATGCCGGTATTTACGAGCCCCCGCGAGAGGTGCTCAAGGCCCTTCCCGGAGTGAATCTTACCGAGATGGAGCACAACAGGGAGGACGGGCTCTGCTGCGGCAGCGTGCTCACCAGGGTGGGGGAGCCATCCACTTCCGACAAGATAGCCACGACCAGACTGGAAGAGGCCGAAGC
>CAYZUF010000026.1:5954-11203 GCA_964481645.1 uncultured Thermotogae bacterium | reverse complement strand
TCCCAGCTCCAGGCGTTTTCCAGTTTCTTGGGAGGTGTAACGCCCGCTTCTTCGAGCATTGACTTCCTGTAAAAGACGCCAAGTCCGGATTCGAACTGTCCGAGGGCGTAAAGGTCTCCGTTCCACGTCCCCTGTGTAATTATACTGTCCACGAAGTCATCCAGGGTTTCCTCCGAGACGTACTCGCCAATCGGTCTCATTATATCCCGCCAGGCCCAGTCAGCGACGTAGGGCCCGTCGACGTCCAGGACGTCCGGGAGGTTGCCGGATACTGCCGCCGTTTTAACCTTTTCCTCGTAGCTTACCTCCGTGACGTAGTTGATTACGGCTTTTATGTCTTCGTGATTGGCGTTGAATCGGTTAATGATTTCGTTCATTGCCGCTCGTTCCATTGATTTGCCGGAATGCATCCAGACGTTTACGGTCTTCGTTTGGGCCACGGCATTTGGTGCAACCATTCCGGATACCAGCAAGAAACTGAGCAAAGTAACTACCAAAAGACCAGCGGTAGATTTATTTTGCATTTAAATCAACCTCCTTGTTTTTCTTGTTAAAACTAGTAATTAACGCCTTCCATACTTGCATTTTCAACTCCGCCCTATCTTTTCCCGAGTTCCTTTCTATCACCTCCTAATTTTGAAGGTCTGGATTAATGGGATCTAATATAATACAGGACGAACCTGTTTCCAGAAATCAGACGGCCGGTTGAACGAACCTTCAAATCGCCCTTTCGGATGGTTTTCGGTTGGAAGCCCGTTGAGCTTCCTTACGCTCCCCGGTTCCTGGTCTTCCTGCTTGATCGGAGTTTGGTTTCCCGTAGTCGTGTCAGCGTCGGACTTACAACCGCAGGATTCCCTTCGCTTCAGATCCGCGGGAACTATCAATTGAGGAAGCTCCTCCTCTCCCTCAATCATTCTCACCAGCTTTTTCGCGGACAAATAGCCGAGACTTTCAGTATTAAGATCGACCGTGGTGAGTGATGGAGATAGATGTTTTGCCATTTCGGAGTCCCCGGCTACGACCAGGGCTACGTCCGCGGGTACCTCAAGATCCAGTTCACGTAGGGCTCTGAGGGCGCCTATGCCCTGTACTTCTACGGAAACATAGAGCGCCGAGAATTCGTGCTTTGGCGCTTCTTCCAGGACAACCTCGTAAGCTGACTGTTCGTGCAGTTCACTTTCCCAGACCAGTTCCTCCTCAAAAGAGATATCCGATGCCTCCAGGGCGGATCTGTAACCGGTCAATCTGTTTCGGGATACGGTCAAATTTTCGGGACCGGATAACATGGCGACCTTCTGGTAGCCGTGTTCCAGGAGGTGATCCGTGGCCAATTGGCTAACCTCTATATTGTCGTTATCGACGTAAGGGAGCTCCTCCACGGGATCCCCAAGGAATACGGTCGGAAAGTCGTACTTCCGTATTGGTTCCAGGTAAGGCATCTCCACGGTTGGATGAGTCACGATCGAACCGCTGACGCTACCGGTTTGAGAAACCTCCCTGATCCGCTCAACCGCCTCCTCTTCCGACTCCACTATCTGTAAAGAAAGTGACTTCCCCGTCTCTTTGGTAGCTCTATGCATTCCGGAGATCATCTTCTGGAAAAACTCCGTCGAGGAAAAGACGCTTTTGAGTTCGATGGGTACAACCAGACTGATGGTATCAGAGTTGCCGGTCGCCAGACTCTGGGCGGCTGTATGGGGCCTGTAATCCAGCTTTCGAGCTGCCTGGAGGACTTTTTTTCGAGTTTCCGGGCTGACGTGGGGTTTTTCGTTTAGGGCGAGAGAGACCGTCGAGGCCGCTACCCCAGCCTCCTCTGCTACGTCTTCTATGGTTGGCTTATCTTCCATATTGCCCCCAACCTCTTGCTGGATTTTATCGAAGCGCTTTTATAATATCATCCTAAGAAAATTATGTCAAGGAAAGCGCACAAGGAAAGGTGAGGTCCTCGGTGAGTTTTGGTACTGGGACAGTCCGTTCCTTTTGGTTTCGTCAATCCACGAAAGGGCCGTGGATGGTTATCGTTTCCTTATGGGGACGAGCCAGGGCGGACCAAGCCCAATCCTTGCTGGAGCCTTCCCGGGAGAGTAAGCTCCCTGGGAGTTCGCGGGGGAGGTCGTCTCCGACAGGAGGGGCTTTTTCGGGATTAAATTGAAAAGACGCTTCGGCCGCAAAACCCCAAGGCCAATTTGGCAATTCGAGCTCTTTCCGTCATAATTAATTATAGTGACCGGTCTGGGACCTCACTGACATTTCCGGGTGATGAAAGGTGGATTCAGGACTTATCGAACGAATCCTGCAAAAAGCGAAAACCATCGACCCCTCCCTTGAGGAGCAGCTACTGGATGATATAAGTGATTCTCTGGATAATACCGGGAAGCTGGTCGGTTACCTGGAGCGGATGCAAGATCGGTTCGGAGAGGAATTTGATGCGGCCCTCGAGGAGCTGGACCGACATGTATAAGATCCAGCGGGTCGCCCTTCGGGGGTTTCGGGGTTACCCGGACTCCGGCGCCGAAGAGCCGTTTAAGTTTCGCTTCTCGGATTCGCTTAACCTAGTTTACGGTCCGAATAGGGCCGGAAAAAGTAGCCTTCTCTCTTCCCTGGAATGGCTCCTCTTCGGTTCCAGGGCGATCACCAGGATCGGCGACTCCGAGATTCCCCGGCAGCGGAAAAACTGGCAGATAGCCCATCGAGAAGCGGGGCGGACGGAGGTCAAAGTTCGGTTTAAATCCGAAGAGGACCGACTCGAAGTTTTCAGAGAGGAAGGTAAAGATCCTGTCGTGGACGGTGATCCAACGGCGGATCTCCCGGGAAGGTTCGGGGTCACAAAACGGGACTATTTCGCCACGGTCCACCTCCATCAACAGACCGTCCACAACTTGCTCACCGCCACCCCGAAAGAGAGAAAAACCATCTTCTACAGCCTGCTGGGACTTTCGGAACTGGAGGAAGCCAGAGAGGCGTTGAAGGCCTGGAGTAGGTATAGTTACTCCACTCAAATGCAGGAAGAGCTGGATGAAAGGATCGACAGCCGGCGGGGAAACATAGATCAGCTTGAGAAGGAGATGGAAGAAACCCTCGCGGACGCGGATTTCGAGAAGGAGGATTGTAGCGAAAAAGCGGTCGTCGCCCGCTGTGAAACCCTGGAGGAAGAATTAACCCAATTCTGCGCGGAGGCGGGACTTGAAGAACCGAAGCTGGGTGATTACAGGGAACGGGAGGAGCGACAGAACTTCTTCTCCCGGGTGAAGAAGAGCATTAATCGACTCCGGACGGAAAATCCGGCCCAGGCTCGACTGGACACTATCGACGATCTCCAGGCCAGAGTCACGGCCCTGGCCAGGGAAATCGAGAACCACGGTGAGAGGGTTCGAGGCCTGGAAGAATCATTGGACGAGATTGCCGGTAAAACCGACGGGGAGGGTAAGTCTCTCTACTCGGAAGACGAAATTACCGAGAGGGAAGAACTGCTCGAACGGATTGACGCTTTCCTTGGCAGTGCCGAGTCAGCCCGGGAAGAACAGCTGAGGATCTGGGAGGAAGAGAGCAAACGAGCCGAGCTAATTGAAAAAGCCGAGGAATATCTCCAGGAGGTGGGTGGACTGGGACGCTGTCCGGTCTGCGGCAACTCCACCAGTAGGGAAGAAATTTCCGAACACCTGGAAGCCCACTCGAAGACGTTGAGCGACCAAGCCCGGAGTGCAAAGGATCGGGTACAGGAGTTACAGGAACTCCTACGCGAAGCCGAGAGGGACCGCCAACGAGCCCAAAGCGACCTGGAAAAACTCCGGAAGGGGAGATCGGAAGGTCGCCTACATCTACAGGCCAAACTCACCGACCTTGAAAGAGAGGTAAAGGAGAGACTCCCCACCGACGAATTTGGCCTTCCGTCAATCACCGATGATTCCATTCTGCCAAGGGTGCTGGCCCGGCTTGAGTCCCAGCTCGAAGAGTTCAGGGAAAAAGTAACGGAGGAGGCGAAACGGAAACAGAAGACGCTGAATAGCTACCAGTCAGAACTGGAGCAGACCCGGAACATGCAATTCGTACTGGTCGAGAAAGCGAAGATCAAGCACCTGCAGGACTACCGGAATTCGGAGCCCTACCGGCGTGCGGACGAGCTGATTTCTCGACAGGCCGGCAGGGAATACGAGATGGCGGTGCTCTCCGAAGCAATCGCCCGCACCCGGCAGGAGCTCGTTTCCAGTCGGCTCGAGGAGGCCCGCCAGGGAATCAACAGGTTTTTCGGCCGGATCGCCGACCGGAACTACTTCGGTGGAATAGCGGTCGACGACGACCTGAACCTGTACAGTACCGAAGACGGGGAAGAGATAGACCTCCGGGGCATACACAACCAGGGGGATTTAAACGCCGCCGCCCTGAGTCTCTTCCTGGGGATGGGAATTGGAGACCAGATCGGCCACCGGCTGGGTTTTATCATCCTCGACGATCCGATCCAGAGCCTGGATCTGGGTCATCAACAAGGATTCATTAGAATCCTGGAGGAAATTTCCGGCGAGAAACAGGTCGTTCTTGCTACGCACGACGAGAGGGTTTTCGATGAAATGAAAAATCTAACCGTGCCCGTCAACGTGATCGAATTATCCGACTGGGACGCGAAAGCCGGTCCCCGGATCGACATCAGGGAGCTCAAGTAGATGGATTATCGGACCTATTCGGATATTCAGTGGATCGAATCTCTGGGAGATCGTGGGAAGTATCTCCAAATAATCCTGGGAGAGGTTTTTAAAGAAGGCGGTTGTCGGGTTCACGAATGCAACCTGGTGGAGGGCAAGGATTTATACCTGCAACGTGACGGGCAGAAGTACGGGCTTGAGGTTAAGACCTGCGAGTCGATGAAAGTTACCCTCGGAGATAAAGACCTCCGGGATATCCGGGAAACCGGCAGGGAGGTCAGGCCGGGTTTCGCCGTGTTGCGGATTCATCCCAATGCAGAGTGGCGGATTACGGATCCGGCGATCTTCGAAGTGGGCAACCAGCGTTCACTGCCGGTAACCGCGACCCGGGCCAGGCCGATCGACAACCTGCAGGAGATCGTACGAAAGGCTCACGACGAAACCCTTCAGCGCGTGGTTGCTGAAATGAAAAAGGAGGGTTACGCCGAGAGCGAGAGGCTTGGAATTCAGACCCTGAAAGGAAAGCTGCTCGAAGACAATTCGCCGCAGTAATCCTATAACGAGTTTATTGCCCATCGGCAAGGAGGTAACGAGATGGATTTCGAAATACGA